>JAHIVM010000481.1 GCA_018816665.1 Candidatus Zixiibacteriota bacterium | reverse complement strand
CGATGCTCAAACGCCTGGGCGATGATCTCACAGAACACGACCGACCTGAAAACCAGAGCAACTATCAGCAGTTCCATAAAGAGAAACTGAAGGATCCAATCGGTCTCAAAACGCCGGTTCTACGGAAGATTTCCAACAACGCCTACAAAGACGTCAAGGAACTGGAGATTAACGAGTTGCTGTTTCTGTGCGACGGTCTCCAGAAGTCACGAAAGCGCTACATGAGCATGTTTGCGGTCGACTGGACCTCCAAGGCTCATCGACGACTGAGGAAGACGGATTTCGCTCTGCTCGAAGGCTGGCTCAAGGAGTACGTTGATAACTGGGGTGCCTGCGATCATTTGTGTTGTGGCCCGCTGGGATACCTCGTGGCGCAGAATCTCGCGCTGGTTCCACGGACGCGCAAGTGGACGCGATCCAATAACCGGTGGCTCAGGCGGGCAGCAGCCGTTTCGCTGATAGTCCCGGTGAAACACGGCATGCCGATCAAAGAGGTATTCAGAACAGCCGACATTCTGCTGTTGGACGATGACGACATGGTGCAGAAGGGTTACGGCTGGCTGCTGAAGGAAGCATCGAAGGGATACCATCACGATGTTTTCGCTTACGTGCTCAAACACCGGACGGTGATGCCCCGGACCGCGCTGAGATACGCGATAGAGAAGTATCCTCCGGCCAAACGAAAAGAGGCGATGGCCAGATAGCCGGTCACACGAAACGAAACCTGATCATGTCACACGCCATCTCATGGATATTCTTCGATATCGGTAACGTTCTGTTTAACGACGATCTCGCTATGGCCCGGACCTGGGAGATCGTTTTTGATGAAATCCGCAGGACGCACCCGACGGTGACGTTTGCTGATCTCATGGCCGAGCGCGAGTACCTGATCCAGGAAGAAGGCGACGGGGGCAGTTACCGGGCGGTCGCCCGAAAGTACCTGGGGGACGAGCGTTTCGTTTTGGCTCGTCAACAGGTGGTTCAGGATCTGGATCGGCACTACCTGAAGTATCATCGTCTCTATGCCGGGGTCCATGACCTGCTGAAAGAGTTGTCATCGCAGTACCACCTGGCGACTGCAGCCAATCAGGTGAGGTCCTGTCGCGACGTTTTGGAACAGTGCGGCATAGCCGACTACTTCGCGCTGCATTGGTTAAGTGATGAAGTCGGTCTCGCCAAGCCTGATCCGAAGTTTCTCACAGCGCTGTTGGAGAAGACCGGCTGCGATCCCGCGGAGGCGGTCATGGTGGGCGATCGGATAGACTATGATATCGAGCCGGCCAATCGGCTGGGCCTGCATACCGTTCATGTTAAACATAAACGGGAATTGGAGCTTGACCCCAACCTGACCGAACCTGCTCGTCTGTATCTCAGCAGCCTGTCACGGGTGAGCGTGAGCGATGTCACTCCGGCATTGCCTGACCAGTACCCTGATGCGGTCGTCCACTCGCTGCAGGATATACCGGCGGCTGTAGCCGCTTTGGCTCACTCGTAACGCGACCCCGTCAGACCGACCAACCGATTTGCCGACAGAATTTATCGTATAATTGGTAATCATTTATGTTTTACATAAACTTTTTATCGTATTTCTCGAATAACGAAGTAGATTATGAGTATGTTGATACAGATAAATCTGGACATGATGCTGGTGAAGCGGAAGATGTCATTAACTGAGTTATCGCGACGGATCGGCATCTCCGTTCCCAACCTGTCGCTCCTGAAGACCGGCAAGGTACGCGGCATCCGCTTCAAAACGTTGGAAGCCATTTGCCGGGAGCTGGACTGCCAGCCCGGCGATATACTTGAATACACTCCGGATATGGTGTAGGCTGCTGTGGGTGTGACAACTCAGGGGTGCGGAGTGAAGGAGCAAAGCGATGATTGAGAGTCCTTATCGTACCGCAGGCTGGATAGCCATCGTCCAGGCGATTCTGTTCCCGATATCGATGGTAGTCGGCATTGTTCAGGGCATAGCGGCTCGGGCAATGCTTGGTCGGGGCGGTGTTATGGTGGGGCCGGCCGACCTTGGCATGTTGATTTTCACACTCCTGTCAGTCTATGTTCTCTGGACCTTTCGGCGGCTCCTCAACGAACGCTATGCCTGCCATGATCTGGACACGTTGCTGACCGTGTGTATCGTGTGGAACGTGGTAACGCAGCTGCTCACCCTGGCCGGGGGGACGATATTCATGTTATCCGGCCGAGTCCCCCAGCCTCTGATGCTGATGTGGGCTATGGGAATTTTCGCCCTGTTCATGATCTCCGGCGGCGTCATCAACATCCTTGTGGCGGTCCAGTTGTTCCGGCTCAAGGACCAACTCAACGAGACCATACATGTGTATGGCTGGATCTGCATGATTGCCGGAGTGTGCCAGCTGACATTGATTCTGTCTCCTGTCGCCGCCATTCTCATGCCGGTGGCCTGCGTTGTTATGGCCCTGATCTTTTTCAGGGAGAAGGATGAATTGGAGTTTGTGTAGACCGTTTTGCCCGCCGGTTCCATCACGATTCCTTATCCCGCAATCTCGATTGTGATGAGATGATGGCCTTGCGCCCGGCCGGGACTTTGATGGTCCCGGCCGGTGTGTGTGGACGTCGGCCGGGGACTAGCCGAGAAGATCGAGCAGTGTTTCTTCGGTGGCGTTGTAGGCTCCGGTGTACTGCTGTAGCGCCAGAGCGGCCAGGCTGCTCGTGCTTTCGCTGTCATCTTCCGATGACAGGAATGACGACAGATTCTGCATATCGGGCGGAGGTCCCATTTCCTGCATTTTCTGTTTCATCGCCTCAGCGTGGGCATCCATTTCGATCTGGGTGATCGCGCCGTCACCGTCGGTATCGATTTCCGCAAAAATCTCATCGACGCTTTTCGCGCCCTGCATGGCACCCGCCCGTTCCCGGGCGACAGCCGAGAATTCCGCTTTGTCGATTGCTCCGGAGCCGTCGGTATCCATCTCTGCGAACACCTGCTGACGCATCTCCTGCATTTTCGACGGGTCGATGTGACCGAACGACGGAGTGGTGGAATTGATGCTTCCGATCATGTTGTGATCACCTCCTTTCATCCTGTAAGGGGTGGTGGATATTGATGCGGTCGCTGAATCACCGGTCGGTGATGCGATCGCGCTTTGCTCTTATTCCCTTGGTCGGTGGAAGCTCCAATCCCATAACCATATATCGTGTCACGTTTTGTAACCAAACAGGGGCATCGCCCGATACCGGATTTAGTTGAATATGCCTGCGCTGTCGGAGTAGTATGCTCAGGGGGAGAACGCAAGATTCTGTTCAGAACGGAGGGTTGTCATGATGCATTTTGAACGACGAGAAGACGTTATGCCGGTGTGCCCGCACTGCAAGAAGGAAATAGCACGGGTGCTGTTCCGCGAAATGAAAGGCGACCTGGGCAAGCGCAGCCTGTACTTCTGTTCGGAGTGCCGGGCTGTCCTGGGTGTGTCACACCGCAAGGGTTTGACATTCGGCTGGTAGTGAAACTAGAGGTTAATAGGACCGTCGCCGTCGCCGCGATTCAAATGCACCGAACCAACCACGGCGTCGTCGGAACCCAGCCTCTGGGTCAGCTGGGGCGACGTGGCCAGGATGAAGTTCGACGGTCCCGAGCGATACCCGGCATCGGTCAGCGCCTTACCCCATATCCGACTGGCCTGGTTGGAAACGATCAGGTCAACATCGGTTTTTCGGAGATGGTCGGTAGCCAGCGCCACTACGGCATCTTCGTGGCCCGGCCGGGCCAGGCAATCCACAATTGTTCCTACAAACAGTTCGCCGAACTGTTTGTGGTTTTCCATTTTAGTGGCCAGCAGGACTACCCACCCCACAATCTGATCGTTGCGGCAACACACCAGCCGCATCCATCGTTCGTCACTGCTCGGATACAGAACATCAAGAATGTCGCTGGATCTGATGGCTGCCATGAGATACTGGCTATGCGCCTCCCGCCAGATGTCATCGGCCCACGAATCAAATGAATCGCAGGTTTTGGCTGTCAACGTTCCTTTCGGTGCGGGTCCGCGTTTCAGGGCATCCAGCACTTTCAATCCTGCCCAGCCGATTCCGCTATTGGCGGCAATATCCATAGCCAGGCGCCGAGCCAGTGAGGTTCGCAGCGAAGTCATCCGTCGCAGGAACCGTCGGGCGTGCAGAACGCGGAAGTAAAACGGTACCGGCCGCAGGGTCCAGCGCATGGCCTTGAGGAATTTTGGCATCGGCTGGTCAACCCCGCCCATGCCGAGCGCATACATCAGCGGGCGGCGGCGCAGGGCATCGGCATGCATCTGGACTCCGAGCAGGTTGTAGGCCCTGTCGATCGTCCCTTCGGAGATCGGCAACTGGTAATCACCCAGGGTAACGATCTCGCCGTCGAGTTGGAAGTCCTGATGTTTGAGAATGTACGCCCCGCGTACTTTCTGTTCATTATCGGTAACGACAAAATACTCCTGGTACAATCGATTGTGCAGTCCTGAGGGGAGCCACTTCGGCACAGGGTATTCGGGAAACTGAAAACGGATGCCGCCCTGCCTGAGGCGCCGGTTGAACTGCTTCACCTCGACCACATGCGCATCGGTGTAGGTGTTGATCGTTGTTGCCATGATATGCTCAGACGGTCAGGATGACCCGACCTTCATTTTGTGTTGCAGCCAGCGTCGTTCCAGTCGGTTGCGTTCCCGTCGGGTGATGTCCCGGTCACTGTTTTTTGTCCGCAGGTAGTCCAGCAGCGTGCCGACGGGTACAAACCAGCCGTTTTTGCGGCTGAGCCTAGTAATCAACTCCCGAAAGCGCGGGTTGATCTCTCCGTTTTCGTAAAATCCGGAACCAAAATGCGTGTACATGATGCAGGCGCCGCCCTCGGCCTCAAGGCGATCCTGATTGGCCTCGGAACAACAACGATTGAAGGCGTTGACTTCGGGTCCTTCCGATGATGCATACCACTGATTGACATACGGGCGCTCGGGATCGTGATACGGCATCTGGGGACAGGCGGCCAGGGTATTGATATCCGGAAACACAAATCCCCGACAATACGTGATCTGCTCGCGGCAGAGATCGCCCCAGAAGTGCGGATCGCCGTCCACATGACCGCGGTACCGGTCCCGATAGCGAAAGCGGGTGAGCGCATTGTATGCGACCCGGTTCCAGCCGCTCAGGCGGGCATCGCCCCAGTAGACGTTCTCCCGGCATTGCGAGTGATTGGCCATGACTTTCGGCCGAAAACCAAACAGCTCCGAAAACCGATCCAGTCCTTCTATCGTCCGATTCCGCACCGAAGTATGATAGGTGGCCATATGATAGCCGATTTCAAACCCGCGTGTCTGCAACTCCAGCACCCATCGCAGGTAGTCGGGATCGTCGCAGGTGGCACCCTCGGTCTGAGTCGGTTCGGTGCCGGGCAACGGCCAGACGGATTTGGTAGTGCGCAGGCCAAGATCCTCCAGCAGCGAGTACACTGCCGGGACGTTGTTCATCGTGGCGAGATCGGTG
>JAHIVM010000480.1 GCA_018816665.1 Candidatus Zixiibacteriota bacterium | reverse complement strand
GCGAAACTATACTCCGCCGAACGAAAAGAAGTATCAACTGAAGCTTCCGGTGGGCACCAGGGACAAGTTTCTGGCAGCCTACCCGACGATGCCGTCGCCCAAGGAAACCTCCTGGGTCAAGCACGAGATAAAACGCGGCGAAACGGTCAGTACCATCGCGGCGCGCTACGGCGTATCTCAATATGCGATTCTTGAGGCCAACAACCTGGGGGGGCGCTCACAAATTTACGCCGGCAAAACTCTCATTGTGCCGGTGCCGCTGGATCGCGGCAACTCCGGCTGGCAGCCGTCAGGGAATCGCGACTATACTGCGGACAAGTCCATTTACACGGTGCAGCAGGGAGATAATCTCTGGGATATCGCGCGCGGTTTCGGGACTTCGGTGGACGGCCTTCGCCGGGTCAATTACATCAAGCGCGGATCACGGATTTACGTGGGGCAGAAGCTGAAGATTCCGTCGAACGCCACCAAACTCAAAGACAATAATCGAACCAACAAAGATCGTTCCTACGCTACCGTAAGCAAGCCGTCGAGCGGCAATGTCAAGTCATCATCCGGCACCAGTTCCTACAAGGTCAAGGCCGGAGACACGCTCTGGGATATCGCCCGTGCCTTTGGAACCACCACCGGTAAGCTCCGTCGTCTGAACAATCTCGGTCGGTCCAGCCGGATCTACCCGGGCCAGGTTCTGGCCGTGAGTGGTAACTCGACTCAGGACTACGTGGTGCATAAGGTACGACGGGGCGAAAACCTGAGTCTGATCGCGCGGAAGTACAGTACAACAATCGCTCGCATCCTGGCGAGCAATGATCTGACCAATCCGGACAATATCCGGGTGGGCACAAGTCTCAAGATCTACACGAAGTAGTGGACAGGTAGTCATGGCAAGAACAAGGGATGTTGTAGTCGGCGTCATTATCGTGGTCACCTCACTTGTCGTTCTCGGATTTTTTGGTGTGGCTATGATGGGGGTCCTGTCGGGCACGGGCGAAATGGATTTAGGCGGCTTCGGCAGTTCGGTCGGCGTAGTCGAGATGTACGGTGTGATGACTGAGGCCAGCGGTCGCCCGGTGATCGGCACTCTGGAACGCTGGCAGGATAACAACTCGATCAAGGCGGTGGTGGTACACGTTGACTCACCGGGCGGACAGGTAGCCATCTCGCAGGAGATTTACGATGCCATCCTGCGCTTGCGCGAGGAGAAACCGGTAGTTGTGTCCATGGCGTCGGTGGCCGCCTCAGGCGGCTATTACATTGCCTGCGCGGCTGATCGAGTGATGGCCAATCCGGGGACGCTGACCGGCTCGATCGGTGTGATTATGTCCTTTCATACGGTTGAGCAGTTGCTCGACAAGGTGGGGATTGCCACGGAAACCATCAAATCCGGCGAGTTGAAAGATGTCGGTTCGTACAGCCGCAAGATGAGTCGCAAGGAAGAATTGATGCTTCAGGCGGTTGTTTCGGACACCTATGAGCAGTTTGTCGGGGTGGTTGCGGAAGGTCGCGGGCTGGAAGTGGATGAAGTGTACCCGCTGGCCGATGGATCGATTTTTACGGGGATGCAGGCCTACAATCTCGGGCTGGTGGACACGCTGGGGGGGCTTTACGACGCTATCGAGCTGGCTGCTGATCTGGCTGAGATCGGCGGGACTCCCAAGGTCGTGCGGCCCTTCAAACGGGAAAGCGTCAGTATTTTTGATCTCATGGGCACTGCCCTCGGGCAGTTCTCACAAGAGGTAAAAAGCCTGCGGAGCGGCCCCCAATTGCTGTACTTGTACCGGTAATGGGTTCTGCCACCGCCAATTAGGGCAAAAAAAACCTCTTTGGAGCAAAGAATTTCCTTTTCTTGGTCGAAGATTTTATTATCTTCCACTGGCCCAATAGCTTATCTGACGGGATGGACCTGTCCCGCGGATCAGAGCAGGGGAATTGAATCAGGTAACGATTAACGGTATATATAGCGACTCCAGTCGAGGGAGGAAAAAGTGACGAAAGCAGATCTGGTCGAAAAAGTGGCTGAAAAGACCGGGCTGACCAGGACCGACGTGGCCGTGGTTGTTGACTCGTTTCTCGACACAGTGAAGAAGTCAGTTGAGAGTGGCCACAACATTGAGATTCGAGGGTTCGGAACCTTCAAGATCAAGCTGCGCAAGGCCAGGAAGGCTCGCAATCCGCGCACAGGAGAAGTCGTTCCGGTCCCGGATCGCAAGGTGCCGGTGTTCAAACCGTCGAACGAATTCAAGAATATGATAACAAAACTGTCCATCTAGCTCAGGACGTGAACCGGAGGATTAATGCCAAGCGGAAAGAAGCGCAAACGTGCGAAAATCAAGACGCACAAGCGCAAGAAACGTAGGCGCGCAAATCGCCATAAGAAGAAGAACAAGTAGGCCCCTGTAGGGAAATTCGTGCGCCCGTGTCTGGAAGTTCTTTCCGGTATCCTCTTGTGAGGTTTCTCCGTCGCATGCGTTGGTCCTTCGTGTGGTGCTGACTAACATATACTGAATCAGCAACTTAGAATTTTCTTCTCATATTTAATGCCCACCCTTACCGGTGGGCATTTCTCTTGCCTATACTACCGACGTGAAGAAGCTCCTGTCATATCTGACCGGAATGGTCCTGCTCGCAGTGACCCTGCCGGGGTCGCTCTATGCCGATCGGGTCGATTTTTTGGTCAACGACGACGGTTCTGTCGCACAACAGACTCATCCGCGTATCGCGGTGGCCGGCGACGGATCATTTGTGATCGTCTGGTCCGACAAACGCAACGGCGGTACCGACATCTTCCTGCAACGATACGACTCCGATGGGTTCCCGGTGTCGGCCAACCGGCAGGTCAACGACGACATGGTGGCGGCTCATCAGGCGGAACCGGCAATTGCCGCCGATCTCTCCGGACTCTATTCGCTCGTGTGGACTGACTACCGGAACGGCACCTATCCCTTTGATCCCGATGTCTTTTTTCAGCGATATGATTCGGCGGTGACGCCCGTGGGCGTCAACCGCAACCTGACCACCGAACTGCCCGACTCACTCAAGGAGACCCCCGATATTGCTTTGTCCCCGTGGGGGGGAGGCATGGTCGTCTGGGCCGACTATCGCAATCGCAACTGGGATATCTACGGCCAGTTGATCTCATCCGATGGTTCCACTATCGGCGCTAACTTTAGAGTCAACAACGATGTGGGGAGCTCTCAGCAGCACGCCCCCAGGGTCGCGGTGTCGCCTGAGGGCTGGTATGCCGTTACCTGGTACGACAACCGGAACGGACACGATGACATCTATGCTCAGCTGTACGATTCACTTGCGAATACCATCGCCGTCAACGTCCGTGTGAACTCCGACGGCGGTTCGGCACGTCAGGCATTTCCTGATGTGGCAACCGACGGCGCCGGGCATTTTTCGGTGGTGTGGGTCGACTGGCGCAACGGCACCTATCCCTCGAACCCCGATATCTTTGCCCGCAAGTTCAATACTGCCCTGGTGCCGATGACCTCGGACAAACGGCTTAACACCGACGGTACCTTTCGGGCGCAGCGGGAACCATCCATTGCAGCCGATCGACGAGGCAACCTGGCCATGATATGGGCCGATTCCACCGGCGGTTCCTCCTCCTGGGATATTGTGGGACAGATGATGGATTTCGACGGCGTGATCCGCGAAGCGAATTTCCGCGCCAACTCTCATGCCGACTCCGCGCAGTTGCAGCCCGATGTTGCGGTTGACGGTCGGTATCGCTACATCACCTGGGTCGACAAGCGAAACGGTAACTTCGACATTTATGCATCAATTACCAAATACAACGATCCCACTCTTATCCCTGCCCCTCAGTCGCTGAAATACGAGATGCTGGTAGGGGAAAGCGTGCCTGCCGCACAGACCGTGGTGGTGGAGCATGCCGGGTATAACCCGCTGAGTTTCTCGACCTCGTTGTCCCATGACTGGCTGGCCATCGCCCCGACTTCCGGGACTACACCGGATACCGTATCCGTTTCGATCGCTACCGATACACTGGCCTTCGGGACGTATTTCGGTGAAGTAAAACTGATCGACAACGCCACCGGTGACTCCAGTGTCGTGATCTCGGTGCGCCTTGATGTCACGGCTCCAATACTGGAGCTCTCCGCCGACACGGTCGTGATACCGGTGTTTGCCGGTGTTGATGATTCGGTCGCGGCGACTGTCGATATCACCAACGGCGGGGGCGGGGTTCTCAACTGGAATCTGGCAGAATCCGCCGACTGGCTGTCTCTCTCCACGACCAGTGGTACCAACGATAGTACCGTCACGCTGTGGGCGAACGCAGTCGATTTGTTGGCCGGCAACCACGCTACACCGCTTGAGGTGGATGCCGGTGAGGTCATGAATTC
>JAHIVM010000479.1 GCA_018816665.1 Candidatus Zixiibacteriota bacterium | reverse complement strand
GCCAGCTCGTAGATATGGTCGGCCAGATGAATGACCTTGAACTCCGGGTTGTCCTGGGCGGCCACCGAAGATACACTCACCAACGCCAGGAACAGCATTCCTGCCAGTACGACTCGTCTCACCAAATACCTCCCTGCCTGTTCACTCGCAGGTTCTCCCGTGAGCTACTTGCACGTGTTGATTGTTGTTGTATACCTGGATGTCTGGGAGCGGATCTTGTTACACAACAAAAATGACAGAACTTGAATTGTTTGGGAACTGATAGAACTACGATCGGAAAAGGGCATACGGAAGGAAAATCACAGGTACTTGTCGATGATCTCGACAGAACGGGCAATCAGATGCTCGGCCCGGAGGAGTTTCATTTTGCCAAACTCAAACTGGGTGGCGAAATACAGGTGATCCAGCCAGGACACCAGTGCTCCCGCGCGCAGTTGACCGGGAGTACAGCCCATCTGCTCCACTCGGCGGTCAACCTGCAGTTCGGCCGGCAGCGCGGCGGTATCACCACGCAACAGGTGGCCCAGAACATCGGCCCCCGGGATCGCGGCTGCCTGACGGCAGTAGGAAAAAGCAAGGTCGGCCAGGTCGGTCAGCCGGACACGACTGGGGGTCCATTCGTCCAGATCAACCAGCCCCTGCAGGCGACCGTTTTCCACGATAGTATTGCTGATGGTGAAATCACCCTTGCGCATAACGGCCTGAACGGAGTCGGGAGACGGGAGGGTCAGGAAATAGGTTTTCATGCGCTCCAGGACGCTGTCGAAGCGGTCACGTTCCTGCCAGGGAAGCGAACGGAGACGGTCGATCTTGCAGACCAGTTCGACATTCTCGGCATCGACCACGTAGTCGTTGAGGTGGATGGAGTTCAGGGCGACCAGAAAATCGCCAAGCTGAGCCAGCAGGTGCCGCCGGTGATCGGCAGAACTGCCAACATCCCACGATGTCCCCGGGAAACAGGTCTCAACGAAGAAGTCCTGCCGCCTGATGCGTCCCTGCGCAATTGAAGTCGGAAAGAAGTCACCCAGGCGCCCGGTCTCGCCGACCGGAAGATCGGCGTGCTCGGCAATTGTCTCAAGACCCGCCACGTTGCGCAGACAGTTTCTGAGGGAGGCGGGACAGAGAGGGACCTTCACTACCAGGCAGTCGCCCGGGGTGCGCCCCCGCAGACACATCACCATTTTGCTTTTGGCGTTTGACGTCAGAGTTTCGAGTACGTAGGTGTTGGCTCCGCCGCCAACTTCAGCATTCACTTCCCGGAGCAACTGCTCTATCCACGAATCGTTCCCGGAGCCATTGACTGTTGAAATGGCAAATGACGGTACCGTCCGACGGTACAGCCAGGTGGGCATCAATCGTACGCGGGTGGCACTGCGTCGCAGAAATGAGGCCATCTGAAACTCATCGTGCAAGCCAACCAGTTTCCGTGTGCTTCCCGCCACCGACTCATCGGAGTAAGCAATGTGCCCGGATAAACCGGCGTCTTCCAACATCCGGCGATACCGATCAAGAGTGTGCGTATACATGCGATACGACCGACCGCTGGTCAGGAGTGATAGCAGATGCGCCAGGGGACGAGGGAAGAAAGCGTGGTATCTCCCGTTGGTTTGCGTTTCCGAGGCGTCGTTGCCCGTTACTCGGGAGAATCGATTGGCAGTGCCCAGGTACACATTGCCATCCGGTTTCAGCACACGTCGTACTTCACGCAGGAAACGCGCTTGTACCTCTTCGGGATGTCGCTCACCAAATATCCTGCGGAACAGACGAGCCGGCCAGCGGGGCCTGTCATGGGGGCGGTCGATTTCGTCCTCGTAATTGACAGGCAACCATTTCAGAAGTCCGTTCATATACACGGCATCGAAAGTATTGTCGGCAAACGGAAGATGACGAGTATCCCCGCCACAGATGAGATCAATGTTGTCCAGACTGTGGAATCGCTTTTTGAGCGCCTGTACCTGGACACGGTGGCGGGTCAGATCCATTGCCGTCACATGGCGGGCCGTACGCGCCAGGTTGATTGTCGTGTTATCCCATCCGCATCCCAGATGGAGCACATGATCATCCGACCCCAGGGGCAGCAGCACCTTACCGGCGGCCCCGCTCTCATCGATCAGATCGGCTACCGACCGATCCCAGTTCTCGGTTGACTGAATCCGGTCCACAATCTGGGGTAGAAGCTGTTCCCAGGCCTTCGGATCTGAACTGGCCCTCGGATCGTGCCCGTCCAGCTTGTCTTCCAGCCACCCCCGGGGAGCACGACAGTGGTAGAACTGACGATCGTGAGCAAGATGGGGTATACCCCAATGCGAATCGAACTCACTCCGGCAACCCGAGCAGAAACTCGTATCGCCCGACAATTCCAATGCCGACAGACATTGAGGACATCTCAGGTAGGATTCAAGCAATAGTATGTTCCGTATGGTGTTCCAGTTGTCTGACTGCCTTAACTATAGTCGTCGACAGCATCTCATCAACGCTTCAGTATCGCGACTATATTGGACGCTATTGTCGCTCAACTGCGCAATCCCCCGGGCCGGGCGACGATTCCTGGCCGGCCGTAGCCTCTCGTTCGTGAGTACGGATTGATGCATCAACTGCAATTTAGTACAAAATTAACAAAATCCTCGCGCTATCTTTATAGAAGACGGAAAGCATCCAATTTGTTCCTGTCCCGCCCCCATTTCGCCT
>JAHIVM010000478.1 GCA_018816665.1 Candidatus Zixiibacteriota bacterium | reverse complement strand
GAGATAACGGCAACCGTACGGAGGACACTGGAACGTCTTCCGGCCGATACGGACCCGGATTTGGACACCATTCTGGACGCCGACCGTCAGGCACGGGAAATAGCCTGCAAAGTCATGGAGAAAACGACATGCTGACAGCTGTGTCATTCATTTTTGTCCTCGGTGTATTGATCTTCATTCACGAACTTGGTCACTTCCTGGTGGCCAAGAAGGTAGGTATCCGGGTTGAGAAGTTTTCGCTCGGATTTCCGCCCAATATCTTCTCAATAAAGAAGGGCGACACAACCTACTGCATCGGCATTATCCCTCTCGGAGGCTATGTCAAGATGGCCGGTGAGAATCCGGATGAAGAAGCTACCGGCGACCCTGATGAGTTCATGTCAAAGTCGATTCTGCAGCGAGCCGCGGTGATTTTCGCCGGTCCGTTTATGAACTATATTCTCGCAATAGCCATCTTCATCGGGTTTTTCCTTTTTGTGGGGGAACCGCAGACCGATCCGGATCGCGTCATGGTGGGTGAGGTGGTCGACGAAGGGGCTGCCATGGCCGCCGGTATTCAAACCGGTGATCAGATTCTATCGATCAACGACACGCCCGTGAAAACATTTGAGGATGTCACCGAGCTCGTGTACCCGGTGATCGAAGGGCCGTTGGCCGTCGCCTGGTTGCACGGCGGTGATACGCTGCGATCTGTGCTGACTACGGCGCTGAGTGAGCGACCCAATGCCATGGGCGGGATCGACTCGGTCGGGGTGATAGGTTTCAGCGAGCAAATTGTCAGCTACCGAAGCTACGGCGTGATTGAGGCCACCACGGGGGGCTTTATGATGGCCAATACGATTTTCTACGAAACCCTGAAGTTCCTCAAGCGACTTGTGTTTCGTGAGGTATCGTTCAAGATGCTGGGCGGCCCGATTTTTATAGCACAACAGTCCGGCAAGGAAGCCCGCAAGGGAATTCCTCATCTCTTTTCGTTCATGGCCCTGTTGTCGATAAACCTGGCCCTGCTGAACGTACTGCCGATTCCGGTGCTCGACGGTGGTCATCTTGTGTTTCTGCTTATTGAGAAACTGCGCGGCAACCCGTTGTCCATGAAAGCCCGCATGACCGCTCTGCAGGTAGGCTTTGTCGTGCTGATCGTGCTGATTGTTGCGGTGTCATACAACGATATCCTGAGGTTTATAGGGAATCTGTAAGCTTTGCAGGTCGCCGTTGGATATGCGGTTCGGGGCGTGATGTTCTGAAACCCTCTCGCTGTGAGATACGTAGAAGAGACGGTATCTCCAAGTCGGGCAAGCGGAAAGACAGGTTACTTATGAACCAGACAGCACAACATCAGGACCCGGGTTTGAAGAGCTGGATCATCCAGATCATCGTGATGGTCCTCGCCATCACGGTGCTCAAAACATCGATTGTTGCCGCCTACCATGTACCGTCGTCATCAATGGAAAACACGCTGCTGATCGGCGACTTCATTGTTGCCAACCAGTTCCTGTATGGGGCGCGAGTGCCCGGGACGAATTATCGCCTGCCGGCTGTTCGTGATCCTCGGGCCGGTGATATCGTGGTGTTCAATTACCCCGGCGACGGCAAAACGCGTTATGTCAAGCGGTGTGTGGCGGTGGGTGGGGACACCGTGCAGGTGGTGAACAAACAACTGTATGTCAACGGACGGCAGGTTTTCGATGCGCCCGGGGCGAAGTATATCGATACAACCGGCGATGGCACCCGCGTAATCCGGGCCCGGCCGGACGGACGCGGCGATAGCAGGGACAACTACGGACCGTATATCGTGCCGCCGGACATGTACTTCATGATGGGGGACAACCGCGACAATTCGTACGATTCCCGGTACTGGGGACCGGTAAAACGCGATCTCATTCTCGGACATGCCATGATCATACATCTGTCCTGGGATGATGAGGCGGCTCCGGCCCCCGAGGTTTCGCTTGACGATCCTCTGTCGGTGCCCCGGTTGTTTCTGCACAATGGAATACACTTTTTTGAGAAAGTGCGTTGGAATCGTTTACTAACACTTCTGTCTTGAGTACCTTGTGCACGAGTTGGGAATGGCAGGCCGCCACGGCGCAACACACGTTCCGAATAGGATGACGGAAAACATATGAGTGCATCGACATCAAACGCCCTCTGGGACAATACCAAACAAATCGTTCTGGCCTTTCTGATGGCGATTGTTATCAAAACATCGGTGGTTGAGGCATACAAGATACCAACCGGTTCCATGGAAGACACGCTGCTGGTCGGCGACTTTCTGCTGGCCAACAAGTTCGTGTATGGGGCGCGTCTGCCGCTGGTGGGCTGGCGACTGCCGGCGATCAGCGATCCGGAACCGGGCGATATAGTGATTTTCATCTATCCCATGGATCGCAGTCAGACCAAGTATATCAAGCGCTGTGTGGCGACCTCGGGCGATACGGTCGAGGTCAAGGACAAACAGCTGTTTGTAAACGGCATTCGTTTTCCCGACACGGCCTTTGTCAAACATACCGACAAGAATATTCAGCCCCGGGGGCCGGGTGGCGGCAGCGGTCGGGACAACTTCGGACCCTATGTGGTGCCGCACGACAGCTACTTCATGATGGGTGATAACCGCGACAATTCCTGGGATTCTCGCTTCTGGGGGCCGGTCCGAAAAGAACTGGTGCTTGGCGAGGCCCTAATGATTCACTGGTCCTGGGATGATACAATCCACCCGTCGCCGGAAGTCACGGTCAAAGACCCGCTGTCGGTGCCAAGGTTGTTTTTGCACGGCGCTATCCACTTTTTCGAAAAGGTACGCTGGGGAAGACTGTTCAATGTGATTTCGTGAGCGGGTGAACAGGCTGTGTTACCCGTTCTGTGCTGCGCTGGAGGAGTTCATGAAAGTTCTTGCATTATTGCTGGTAGGTTGTTTTGCGGCCGGGTCGATCCTGGCCGGTGCTGATATGATGATTCCTGATGCTACGTTCAATTTCGGCAAGATATCGCAACACCGCACGCTGACCCATCACTTCTGGATTAAGTCCACGGGTGACGACACTCTCCGGATATTGGAGATCGATCCGGGCTGCGGCTGCACAGAGATTCCGCTGAAGGATTCGGTACTGGCGCCCGGCGACTCCACGGCCATGGGCGTCGTTTTCAAGACCGGCCGCTTTCGCAGTCATGTTATAAAGAAGCCGACGGTTCTTTCCAACGCCTCGCCCGACAAAACCGTGCTGCAGATTCTATCGGAGGTCGTTCTTGACCCCGAGGCCGATCCTACCCTGGTCGTGAGGCCGGACCGGGTCGATGTCTCCCAGTTTGGGGAGAAGTCCCGGCGGCGGGCGCGATTCCATCTTGAGAATCGAAGCGATCATGATCTGAACCTCCAGGTCGCCGATTCCTCATTCAAGAGTTTCGAGCTCGAGATCCCCGGAAAAATCAAGGCCGGGGAGACGGTTGAGGGGCTGGTGACGGTGCGCAAGGAACTCGTGAATACGGAGTTTGAAGAGTCCATCACGCTGGAAGTAACCGGCGTGGATCGGAACATCTACAGCATAATGGTTCAACGTCGCCTGCGGCCCGGAAGATAGTCTCCGGCCGGCGTTGAGCAGAATCGCAGTAAAAGCCACGCAGGCAGGGTACGCTGTCCCGAGGGGATCGCGTACCCTTTTAAGTTGCATTGCGGCCCCGGATTGCCTAATTGGAGATCATGTACGAACTGAAGGTTGACAGACTCCGCAAACGTTTTGGCCGCCGAACGGTGTTCACGGACATTTCGTTTGCGTTGCGAACCGGCCAGGCAATCGCCTTCGTTGGTCCCAACGGTTCCGGTAAGTCAACCCTTGTTATGACCATCCTCGGGTACCATCATGCGGCCGCGGGAAACGTTTCGTTCCTGTCGGACGGACAGCCACTGGATGAATCACAGGTGCGAGCGTCGGCATCGCTGGTGTCGCCGTATCTGAGTTTGTACGATCAGCTCACGGCCGAGGAGAACCTGAAGTTTTTCGGAACTGTGTCCGGGGGGCAGGTGACGGGGCGTCGCATCAACGACCTGCTCGAACTGGTGGGACTGTCGGGACGGGGCGATGACCTGGTCGGCGCCTATTCCTCGGGGATGAAACAGCGTCTCAAGTATGCGGTTGCCTTGCTGGGTGAACCGGATTTCCTCTTTCTTGATGAGCCAACCTCCAATCTGGATGATTCCGGCAAGGAGATTGTGCGACAGGTTATTGATGACTATCGTCGGAAGTCAATTGTCATTATTGCCACCAACGAACGCGAGGAGCAGCAGTTTGCAGAGAGCATCTGTCGGCTTGGCGAGTAAGGCCCTGGTCGTGTTCATCAAAGATCTGCGCCTCGAGCTGAGATCGAAGTACGGCCTGAACACGATAATGATGTTTGGCATTACCACCCTGGCCATTGTCTCGTTCACGCTGGGACAGAGTGGTTTGCCGACCCAGTTGCTGGCTGCGTTGTACTGGATAATCGTGTTTTTTTCGGCCACCGCGGCCCTGTCCCACGTGTTTGTGCGCGAGGAAGAGGCAGGGACCGCCCTGACGCTTCGTTTGACCGCCGACCCGCTGGCCGTATATCTGGGGAAACTCGCCTTCAACCTGGTGCTGCTGTCGCTGATGGTGGCGATTGTCACACCGTTGTTTTTCATCCTCACCGATGCGCCTACCGAGGGCGTGTACCCCTTCCTGCTTATCCTGACGCTCGGCGTGCTGGGGCTGTGCTCGGCCACCACGCTGGTCGCAGCCATCATTTCCAAAGCGGCTGTCAAGGGAGCCCTGTTTGCCGTGTTGTGTTTTCCGCTGTTGATCATCCCGCTGATGATGCTGGTGTCGGCGACCGATAAGGTGCTGGCGGGCCGGGCTTTGGCCGATGTCGCCGCGCCGGTCCAGGGGCTGGTCGCGTTCATCGTGGCTATGACTACGGCTTCCCTGATGTTGTTTAAGTTTGTTTGGCACGAATAAACGGCCGGCTCCGGCTCCTGAGGTGCGGGGAACGATTTTTCTCCCATTCTGTTCAGATAGTGCGTATAATGGTTACGTCCTAAAGAGGACTACTATTGACCCTGATTGCGGAGAGTGAATGCAAATGAGCGCGAAATACATCATCGGCGGAATCATCATCGTGGCCTTCCTGGTATGGGGGGCATCAGCCTTCTTCAAAACCACGTACCAGTATGTTTCGATCACCGAGGCTGCCCAAAGCGCCCGCACCGTGCAGGTCATGGGGAAAATCGACTTTGACCGGGTCGACTACGACCAGGAGAAGTCCCGCCTGCAGTTTGCCATTTATGATCCTGATGCCGACAGCCCCGCCAATGCGGAGCAAATGTCGGTGGTGTACTATGGGGTCGTCCCCGGCAATTTCGATCAGGCAAAATCAGTGGTACTCAAGGGCAAAACCGACGATCACGGTGAGTTTGTGGCCGACCAGATGCTCGTCAAGTGCCCGTCCAAATACCAGGGCGAGGACGGCGAGTACCAGGACGGCACCAAACACGATGAGGCCGTGGGAGCGCAGGGCGGCGTCTAGACCGCCCTCTCGACCGTATTCCCATAATCTAACATCGACCTGCCCTGGAATCACATCCGGTATCGTTGTATGACGGGGCGCACGACAATTAGGGTCGTAACGTCCACATTGTTGGTTGAGTTGCGCAACCCCCTCGTCTATCTTGACGTACAGTGCTGAAACCACACTATCAGGACTGTCCGTCGCCGCATCTGCAATTGTGCCCTCAGACAGTCCCGGAAACGAGAGTAGGACGCGATGAGACGATGTATATGGGTTATTCTGGCCGCCTTGCTGATCCTGTCATTGAGAGCGGAGACAAGCGCCGAGACGCTCAAGGGACGTTCCCGGCTGGGCATTGACCTCCGGCTGGCCGACCACGGCACGTCATCGGTTTACACGACCATTGGTATGGGTACCGTTCGCACGGAGGCCGGGAGTTCCGGAATGGGGGGCGGTGTCTCTTACGGCTATTGGATTCAGGAGAATCTGGCCTTCTCAGTATCCATCTCCGGCCTCACTACCGAGGTAGATACTGAGATCGACGGGGGAACGGTATCATCGCAGACAGTGGTAGTGGCCCCTATTCTGGTTGGTGTCCGCTATTATGCGCCCAATTCAGCGCTGACCACAGACTGGCGGCCCTATGTCACGGCGTCAGGCGGGCCCTATATAGCTTCTCAATCAAAAACCGAGGTCGGTCTGGAGATTGTGAATGAGGAACGCACCGAAACGGCTATAGGGGCCTATCTGGGAGCCGGTCTTGATGTCCGGGTCAGCCGATACTTCCTGTTTGGCACCGGCCTGGGCTATCATTTTGTGGGTGCGTTTTCGGAGGAAATCGGCGGTCGTACCGATTACAGCGGTGCGGAGTTCTCGCTGAGTGTGAGTCTGCTTTTTGGCGGTCACCGCTAGAGTCACTTGCGATGGGGAGGAGAGCAGCATGTCAATCGAGAGGGAAACTCGAACCCGCTTCTATGCGGAGGATGCCTTTGTCGCCGATCTGTACGACCATGTGCGGCACCATGCCGACCGGGCAGACATCGGTTTCTACGTAGACGCAGCCACAGCCTGCCACGGGTCCGTCCTGGAACTGGGCTGCGGTACCGGCCGGATCTTGCTGCCCACAGCTCGTGCCGGAGTGAGGATCACCGGCCTTGATCTGTCAGAGCCCATGCTTGCTCGGTGCCGGGACAATCTGGCCCGGGAACCGGAAGCTGTGCGATCACACGCCGATATTGTTGCGGCCGACATCACCTCTTTTGATCTTGGTCGGACCTACGCACTCATTACCACTCCGGGGCTGGTGTTTCAACACCTGGTGCCGATTGAACAGCAGATCAACTGCCTCGACTGCATACGGTGCCATCTGCAGCCGGGCGGGCGCCTTATTCTGGACCTGTTTGATCCTCACCTGCCCTTCTTGATGAATGACGACCACCATGCGGAATCCGATCCGCCGGTTACCATGCCCGACGGTCGAGTCATGGTCGCTCACCGGCACAACCGGCACGTGGATCTGGCCCGGCAAATCATCGTGGCGGAGGCTGAATATACGCTGGAATCGGCGGACGGGGAGGTTGAGCGTCTATCGCATGCTTTCGAACTGCGATACTTCTTCCGTTTCGAGATCGAGCACATGCTGGCACGTTGTGGTTATGTCATTGAAACCATGTATGGTGGTTTTGACAAGTGTCACTTCGGAAGCCATAAGCCCGGACTGATGATCGTTGTGGCCAGGGCTGACACCTGAGAAAGACCCGCACTGCCGATCACTCGGCGGTTGCCGTCTGATCAGCCAGGTCGCTGACAATCGCCACCAAATCGCCCGAGCGATACGGTTTGGGCAGAGAGCCGCTGAACCCGAACTCGCGCGGCGTACGCATGACATCGCTTTCCCGCTTGCCGCTGCAGGCAACTGCCTTAAGGGCGGGATTGATCTCGTGCAGCTTCGCAAGCGTCGCCTCCCCGTCGATACCTTCCTGAAGCACCAGATCGAGGATGGCGATGTCATGGGGGGACTTGTCGGCGAATGATTGTCGGGTCAGATCGATTGCCTCCTGACCGCAGGATGCGGTATCAACATCAAAACCCGCATGTAACAGCACTGCTTCTGCCAGCTCACGGATAACTTCCTCGTCATCCATGACCAGGACCTTCCCGCGACGACCCATCGCAACTCCTTCGTAGCCCATTCCCTTTTGATAGTCAGTATGCAGCATCTGAGCGAGCGACGATGCGCGACGCTGCCAACGAATCACAAGATACACATATAACCTGTCAGATTATGGCAGTAACGCTACATAAAACTTTGAGGATGGGGCAAAATAGGCCGAAGACCGTTAGCGGATGCCGCAGACTGGCACTCTGCGACCGAGTTTCTCTAACCGTCACACAGTATGCCCGGGTACGGACGAAAGAAGCTGTGTGATCTCACGAAGGTTTTGTCGTATCGCACCGCCCACACCTGAACCGCTTTTCGTGCTTCATGGAGCCGCACAGATCCATCCGATAGGCCCTGCAGCAGGCCCTCAAACCGCTGCCGTTCGATTGTTCGCAGGTGCGGTGCATAATGCAGGGCGGCGTCGTGGCAGGCGCGAATCTCATCCGACAGTCGGGGCGACACGGCAAG
>JAHIVM010000477.1 GCA_018816665.1 Candidatus Zixiibacteriota bacterium | reverse complement strand
GTCAGAAGGCCTTGAGAAAGGCCCAATTCTGTGCAGCGGATGCACAGATTGCCTGGCCCCGCAGTTGTGACACTTAGTGTCGGACTGCCGATCTCCGACTTAAAGGTTGACGAAAGACAGCCGACCTGGCTACATGTATGTGCGGCGGCGACTAAATATTGACGGATTTTCCCCGATATCGAGAACTAGACAAGGGTATCACGGTTAGAAGATTAGCGGGCGGGAACCGGGCTAACCATACGACCTCACCGGATCATCAAACGCACGGCGCATGTGCTGCCGTGTTCGGAAAGGAAGAGTTGTTTATGTTGAAAAAGCTGGCTGTATGCCTCGTGGCAATCATCGTGTCGACCAGCTGCGTCAACGGTCAAACCGACGAAGCTTCACAGTTCAAAGCCGATTTTATCGTGAAGCTCGTCGACTATGTAACCTGGCCGTCGGGAGTCCCTTCCAGTGCCGATGGTGTGGTGGTGGGGGTAGTAGGAGAGACACCGCTGCTCCCGGAGATTGAACGTATGGCGGCGGATAAAACCTCCTCCGGCACCAAGGTCACAGTGAAATCAATGTCATACGAGGACAATCTCGGCGATGCCAACATAGTGTTCATGGCAACCACAGAACTGCCGGATCTGGCCAAAGTCCTTAAAGGCGTGGCTGGCAAACCGGTCCTGACGGTGGCCGATGCCGAGGGTTTCGCCGGTTACGGTGTGATGATCAACTTCTTCCTCGACGACAAGGCGAAGGTCAAATTCGAGGCCAACACGCTGGCCGCCAAAGATGCCGGCCTCAAGATTAGCTCCAAGCTGCTGAAACTGGCCAAGCTCATATAGGTTTCCGACGGCCGGATGATATCCTGCCATCCGGCCGTCGCATTGTCCAGCCGTTCCGCCCGTTGTCCCTGCGACCCGAGCGGGTTTCCCCACTTCATTCGTCCCTGACATTTTTCCTGCTGCTCCATGCGCTCCGATGCAATCATACAGGAACCTACGGGCCGCGGATTCATTTTACTGAGATAGATATCCGGCGGAGATGGATCGCAGATAAACAACCCGCCACAGACGAACAGATTTGGGGAGTTCCAATGAACGCACGTAAAGCAATACACATCTCACTTGTCGCACTGACCCTGGTCCTGTCATGTTTTGTCATGCCGCCCGTACACGGCCAATCCGCCAAACCAGGCGGCGGCCTGGCGGAACCGTCAACCCCGGTCATGGCTACGATTTTTGAAGGCGAAAAGTACTTCAGCAATGTCCGGCAACTCACCTTCGGCGGTCAAAACGCCGAGGCCTACTTCAACCATGACGGTTCAGAATTGATCTACCAGGCCACGGTCGACAGCATGGCCTGCGATCAGATTTTCCGCATGAACGCCGACGGCACCCACAAGCGGCTGGTCTCGACCGGCAAGGGGCGGACCACCTGCTCGTTTATTGCGCCCGACGGCAATGCGATTATCTATGCCTCCACCCATCTCGCCGACGATGCCTGTCCGCCCGATCCGGATATGTCACAGGGGTATGTTTGGGCTTTGTACAATTCGTTCGACATTTTCAAGGCCGATCCCGATGGTTCCAATCTGGTGCAATTGACCAGCACTCCCGGCTACGACGCTGAGGCGGTGTATTCTCCCCGGGGTGACAAGATCATTTTCACCTCGGTGCGAACCGGCGATCTGGAGCTGTATATCATGAATCCCGACGGTTCCGGGGTTGAGCAGATTACGCATGAGGTCGGTTACGACGGCGGAGCGTTTTTCTCTCTCGACGGTAACTGGATTTGCTGGCGCGCTTCGCGACCCGAAGGTGAGGAGCTTAAGGAGTACCGGACGCTGCTGGCGGACGGCTTTATTCGGCCGAAGCGACTTGATCTGTACGTCATGAATCTCAAGGATCGCAAGCCGATTCGCCTGACCGACAACAACTCAGCAAACTTCGGCCCATACTTCCATCCCGATGGAAAGCACCTCATCTTCTGCTCCAATCTGCACGACCCGAAGGGGCGGCGGTTTGATCTCTTCCTGATCAACTTAGAGACAAAAAAGATCGAGCAGGTGACGCACAATGAGACCTTCGATGGTTTCCCGATGTTCTCCCACGACGGCACGAAACTGGTGTTTGCTTCCAACCGGGATAACAGTCGGAAGTATGAAACGAATGTGTTTATGGCCGATTGGAACTGGCCGGCCGAGTAGTCCCGCACAATGCAACACCCGGTGCCGCAGAAGCGACACCGGGTGTTTGCTTTTCTGGTATCAGGAGTCCCGATCAATCACACGTGCTCAATGGTCGTGTGAGCCGAAATCTCGGAATTCGTGGTACACAAATCGGATATAGAGAGCCCGGCCACGGAATTATGTCCGGTCAGACGCGCAAACGCCTTCAACTCCTCCGTACACACCCGGAAGTAGTTCTCCAGCCCTCGCGCCGCCTGATCGATATTCAGACGCGCCCGCAGCTCGGGATCCTGGGTGGCGATACCCACCGGGCATTTCCCGGAGTCACATACTCGGTACTGCTGGCAACCGCAGGCAATCATGGCCGCGGTTGCAACCGCTACCGCATCGGCCCCCAGGGCCAGAGCCCGGGCGAAATCCGATGACACCCGCAAACCGCCGGTGATGATCAACGATACGCCCGAGGCACCCCTCTCATCCAGGAAATTGCGAGCCCGATACAGAGCAAAAATGGTCGGAATCGAGGTGGCGGCTTTGATGAACCGGGGCGAGGCCCCCGTGCCGCCGGGGCGACCATCGATCGTTATGAAATCCGGCCCGGCAGACAACGCAACTTCCAGGTCGGCCTCGATATGCCCCGCCGCCAGTTTGATACCAACCGGCTTACCGCCCGTTTTCTCGCGCAGCCACGTCACCTTCGCTTTCAACTCATCGGGATTGCCGATATCCGGAAAGCGAGCCGGGCTGTGAATGTCCGTACCTTCCGGGAAACCTCGCACGGCCGCAATCTCAGCCGTTACCTTGCCGCCCGGAAGATGACCGCCCATACCGGGTTTTGATGACTGCCCGAACTTGATCTCCACCGCATCGACTTTCGCCAGATTCTCATCGGTCACACTGTACCGGTTGGGGACATATTCAAAGATGTACTTGTGTGCGGCCGCCAGCGACTCCGGCAGGATCCCCCCCTCACCGGAACACATGGCGGTACCAACCGCAGCACTGCCCCGCGCCATGGCGATTTTGACCTCCCGGGACAGGGAGCCGAACGACATGTGACTTACATACAGCGGCGTCTCAATAACCAGCGGTTGAGCAGCCTTGGGACCAATCACGGTCCGCGTGGTCACCGCTTCCTCACGATTCAGCGGCAACCGGGCCAGTTGGGCTCCTCTGATCAACAGGTCATCCCACGAGATCACCGCTTTTGACGTACGCATCGGTTCAATCACCGACTCGCCGGTGGCAGCCATCCGGTGGATGTCTGCCATGTAACTCTCGCGGTCATCGGACGTTCTACGGAACTTTGCGAGCGAATCGGCGGTCGCCTCGACAACGGCAGCCGGCGCGGCCGCAGCAGCATCGCCCTGCAACGTGAAGTACTCCTTGCCGGAGTCACATATCGGACAGACCCAGTTGTCCGGAAGCTCCTCCCAGGGCCTGCCTTCCACGTCTTCGTCGTACGGATAATCACATATGTCGCATTTGTAGACCGCCATGGTATACCGCCCTACGCTTCCATGTTGGCCGGTTCGTAATACTCTTGCGGATGCTTGCAGCACGGACACTTGCCCGGAGGCTCGGTGCCTTCGTGCACATAGCCGCACACGCTGCACCTCCAGGCAATCGGCTCGTCGCGTTTGAAGACGGTGCCGTTCTCGACCATCTCCAACAGGCGACGGTAGCGATCGCGATGGTGAGCTTCCACCTTGGCAATCTGCTTGAACAGAGCGGCGGCCAGCATGTTGCCCTCCTCCTCGGCTTCCCGGGCGAAGTCCGGATACATACTTTTTGTTTCGTGATCTTCGCCGTCAATCGCATCCTTGAGGTTGGCGATGGTGTCACCAATGCCGTTCAGAAGAGCCAGCTCATCTTTGGCATGGCGTTCTTCGTTGCGGGCGGTCTCCTCAAAAATCTTGCCGATATAGTGATAGCCTTCCTTGTGCGCCACTTTGGCGTAGTACGTATACTTGTTGCGAGCCTGGGATTCACCCGCAAATGCTGCCTTCAGGTTCTCTTCTGTTTTGCTCATAGTACAAATCCTTCTTTATGTATCATCCACATACTAAGTGTCAAAACTCACCGGCACTTGCGGCACACACCGGCCAGCACCACCCTGCGGCCGGTAATGCGAAAACGGTGACTGATGGCGGGGGGTACCTTCAGACGATCATACGCTTCACAGGCGAAATCCTCTATCTCGCCGCAACGAATGCAGTGTACATGATGATGCGCCCGGGTATTGGGGTCAAACCGACGCGGCTGGCCCCATCCCTCGACCACATCCACCACCCCGATTTCCGCAAATGTGTGCAACGTGCGATTGACCGTGTCAAAGGAGATACTGGGGTAGTCCTCGCGGATGCGGCGGTACATGGCTTCAGCCGAGGGGTGTTTGTCCGACGTCATCAGTTCGCGATAGATGGCCAGGCGTTGCGGTGTAACCTTGAGTTCGTGACGCCGACATACCTCCTGGAAACGCACCAGGAGTTCGGTAGTGTCTGTTTCCTGCATGTTTCATGTAAGTAGTAATCATTACGGATTGTCAAGTGGATAGTACGATCCTTTTATCGACGGTCCCACGTGCCGGAATCCGCGGCAGCATGCGCGACAACAACAGACCAAAAAACAGGGCGCTGTTATTCACCCCACCGCAACATTCTACGAACAAATTCGTAGCATTGAGTAGCGACACCGTGCCAATGTGGCCCGAAAACCGACTCGTCACAGGAGTGCGCCATGAACGACATCCCCAGAAAACCCACCGACTCCGAACTGGACATCCTCAGAGTCCTGTGGACCCACGGTCCAGCCACGGTTCGACAGGTTCAGGAACACCTGCCGCCGGAGCCGAAACGCGGGTATACCACCGTACTGAAACTGATGCAGATCATGACCGACAAGGGACTGGTCAGTCGGGATGAGAGCAGTCGCGCCCATATCTACCATCCGACCGCCAGCGCGGAACAGACGCAGCAGTCGCTTCTGGGACACCTGATAGACAAGGCTTACAGCGGATCGGCCGGTCGACTGATCATGCAGGCCCTGTCAACCCGACCGGCATCGGCGGATGATCTGGCTGAGCTGCGACGGTTCCTGGATCGCATGGAGGATAGCCGGTCATGATGGAGTCGGTCGCCGATGCTCTGGGTCCGTTGATTACCACTGTCTCGTGGACCCTCATCCATAGTCTCTGGCAGGGTGCGGTCATATCATTGCTGTTGGCCGTAGTGCTGGCCGTACATAGATCCCGTTCGGCGCGTCTGCGCTATGGACTGGCCTGCGGGGCGTTGCTGATGCTGACGCTGACAGTCGCCGTGACCGCCGTGACAATAACCGGCTCACATACCCCGGCGAGCAAGCGGACAACGGGCGAGTTCGCGATCGCCATGGTATCCCCGGCCGGCGTGTCGCCGGCGGCCGCGGCAACTGCCGATCCCGGTAAGGCAGGTACGACAGTCAGGAGCGAGCAACAGGCCGGGCCGGTATTCACCCAATATGTGTTTGGTATCTGGCTGATCGGACTGGTTGTGCTGTCATTCTACAATGTTGCCGGCTGGCATCGAGCCCGCGCGATGGCACGTATCGGAGCGCTGGCCGTGCCGACTTCCTGGCAGCAGGTCTGTACCGCCCTCGCCCTGCGCCTGAACATCCGTCACAGCGTGACCGTGGTGCAGTCGGCCGCGGCGAAAGTCCCCTGCGTTATCGGCTGGCTACGACCGGTGCTGCTGCTGCCAATCAGCGCTTTCACCGGGCTTACCGATGACCAGATCAGGATGCTGCTGGCTCATGAACTGGCTCACATTCAGCGTCACGATGTCATGGTAAACTATCTCCAGCTTGTCCTGGAAACGGTGCTGTTCTGCAACCCGGCGGTGTGGTGGATTTCCCGAGCGATTCGCATAGAACGGGAATTCTGCTGCGATGACATCGCCGTCGCCATCAGCGGTGACCGGCTCGGCTACGCACGCACTCTGACCGACCTGGAGCATCTGCGCGCGACCGATCTCTCACCCGCTCTGGGCGTTAATGGAGGATCACTACTGATGAGAGTACGAAGACTTTTTGAACCGGCGACACCGCGATCCACCCACGGGCATGCCTCACTGGCCGCGCTGGCGACAGTCGCCGCAGTCGTCGCTCTTTACGCCGGTCTGATCGGCGGTGTGACGACTGGATCTGCCACCGCCGAACCGCTGACCGCGGAAACATCGTTCACACCGGAGCGAGATGACATCAAGGGTCATTGGTCAATCGACTCCGACAACGATGAGATCCAACTTGAGTTGAAGTTCCCCGACGGCTGGAGTACCACCCGTCACCTGTACGCCGAAGACCTCGTTGAGCCGACCGGCCAAAGCGACCAGCACTTCAGCATGGGACACGATGCCGGGACGTTTCACTTCGTGGGCACACTCGAACGGGACCGGAACGAATACTTCGGACGCGGACAGGTGCACTTCCGCAGCAATCCCGACTACATCAATACCATGCAGGATTATGGCTACCGCATCCGACCGGGCAAGGGTTGCCTGAAAATGGCCGTCCATAATGTCAGTCTGGAGTTTGTGCGCGGACTCAGTGAAGCCGGTTATGCTGATATGTCACTCGATGAATTGGTTGAGATGCGCATTCACGATGTAACTCCGGAGTATATCGCCAGTCTGGAAGCGCTCGGTATGAGCCACATCCGGCGCAATCGACTGGTGGAAATGCGGATTCATCGGGTTGATGCCGATTTTGTCGGCGCCTTGGCCGAGCTTGGCTACACCAACCTTTCTCCGAGCCGGCTGGTAGAAATGCGGATTCATAACGTTGATCCGGATTTTGTCGGCGAGCTCGCCTCCCTCGGCTATCGCGACATCGACCCGGGTCAGCTGGTTGCGATGAGTATTCACAACGTGACACCGGACTATGTCTCTCAGCTCGCCGAGCTGGGCTATACCAATATCAGTTCCGACGATCTCGTGTCCATGCGCATTCACAAGGTGACCCCCCGTTTTGTCCGGCAGCTTGCCGATCTCGGGTATACTGATGTTGACTCCGAGGATCTTGTCGCCATGAGAATACACAATGTCACTCCGGATTTTATCGAATCAATGGCCGACCGGGGATACGAGCACGTTTCACCGCAGCGGCTGATAGAGTACAAGATTCACGGCCTGCCCCGGCGGGCATCGCATTAGGTACGAACGGCAGGCGATTGCTGCGCGGCAGTCGCCTGCATTCTCGCCTGCCGCTGAATAAACACACGACACCAGGAGAGAACAAAAAACACGCACTGACCAAAGACGGTACCGTGTGAATATCCAGCGACCAGGTCATCGGTGGTTAATCCTCGCCCTCCACCGTCGACGCGGTGAGCTGCCCCGTCGCCTTCTCCCAGTCAAACCACGCGGCCAAATAATCGTACACAGCGGCATGATAGGCCAGTTGCGCCTGATCCGAGGCCAGCCGCGCATTTTTGAGCTCCAGTTGGGTGGCCAGTCCGGAAACGGCCGATGACTGAGCTATTGAATAGGCCTTGGCCGCCGTTGCCACCGTTGCGCGGACGGATTCTATCCGGCGGCTCGATTCCGCCAGGCGCAAACGAATACTGGTCATTTCCTTCTGTATGTCATCGCGGGTCTGATCTATCTGCAGTCTCGTTTTGTCTCGATCAATCAGAGCCTGCGCAACTTTCGCCCGGGTGGCTCCCCCGTTGAATATCGGAATCGAAAGACTCACCCCCGCCGTCCACGAATTGTTCTCATTGTCCAATGACCATTCATTCGAGGACGCCGAGTAGCCGTACGCCAACCGGCCCTGCAGCGACGGGTAATACGCTGCGCGCTCCGCCGCCACGTTGGTGGAACGCAGCTTCTCCTCCCAGAGCAGCGCGTTGTAGTCCGGTCGCGCACCGAGTACGCTGTCAAATGGTCGCGTGACCGGCTGCCCGGGGATAGTCGCCAGATCGCCTTCCGGTTCGATATCGCGGTCGAGGTTCATCCCCGCCAGTGACTTCAGATTCACCAGTGCCAGTTCGAGATCGCGCTGCGCCCTAATGGTCTGTGGAATCATGTCCCGCCAGTTGACTTCTGCCTGCAGCAGCGCAAACTCGGATACCAGGCCGTTGTCGAAACCGGCCTTGACATTGAGATAGTTCTCGTGAGCGTTCTGTTCGGAACTGTCAGTCACCCGCCAAACGGTTCGAGCCAGTATCGTCTGATAAAAAAGCTTCTTCGAGGCTGTGATGATCTCCTGATAACTCGCCCCGTAAACAAAGTCGGTCAGCTTCTGAAATTGATCCGCGGCCGTAATGGCGTTTTTGACATTCAGGCTGAACAGCGTTTGCGTCAGGGCCACCTGCGCCTGGTAATCATTGTCATGATTGACGCGGAGTTGTTGGGTGCCCTCCCCCAGGTCAACATACATGTAGGTCTCACTCAGGTTGCGGGTGTATCCGGCGGCGGCATTGATATGCGGCAGGGCCCCCGATATCGCCTCCCGCTTCTGCGCCTGAGCCGTCTCCACATCACGCGCAGCCATCTTCAGTTCACGGCTGTGCCTTTTGACCAGAGCCAGATAATCGTCAAGACTCAGCATGTCGGCGCTCACGGAGGCAGACATACCGAACACGCCGGTCAGGAACAGCAGAACAATCGTTTGTTTCAGCATGTTAGTTGATCTCCTTGCGATCGGCGGCGGCCGGGACCGCATCCTTCTTGTCACGCGAGGTCAGATTCATCAGGGCCGGAATCACAACCAGCGTCAGAAAGGTCGACGCGATCAGACCGCCGATACTGACGATACCCATCGGCTGACGCATTTCACGACCGGCGTCGCCGTACCCCATGGCCATCGGCAGCATGCCGAGAATGATTGCCACCGAGGCCATGATGATCGGCTTGAGCTTTGTCGGGCCGGCCTCAATCAAGGCGTCGCGTACCGACATACCCTGCTTCCTGATCAGGATATTGGCGTAATCCAGTATCAGGATAGCGTTGTTGACGACAATGCCGAGCAGCATCACGATCGCCATCATCGAGATGACGTTCATCGTTTTACCGGCCATGAACATGGCGCCGAACACCCCGATGAAGGCCAGCGGGACGGTACCGAGTACCAGCAACGGCTGGGTCAGGCTCTCGAGAATGGCCGCCAGCAACATGTACGTCAGAACAACCGCCAGGATGAAGGTTCGCAGCATGTCGATGACAGTCTCGCCCATCATCTCCGCATCGCCGCCCCACTCCATGCCGTATCCGGGAGCAAAGTCTATGTCGTTCGTCCGCGCCGTGATTTCGTCGATCACGTTGCCGATCGGCACCCCCGGCTGCGCGGCGCCAGAAAACAGTACCGACTTGAACTTGTCCGTATGTTCCAGCTTGGAGTAACCAAACGTGAAGTCTATTGTCGCCAATTGGCCGAGCGTGTAGGTGCCCGACGGACCGGCGACCGGGATATTGGCCACCTCCTCCGGAGTATCCGCCGCATCGTCCGGCAGCATTACGCGAATGTCATACTCCTCGCCGCCTTCCTTGTACTGGGTGGAGACCAGGCCGGCCAGCGAACCGCGCGTCACCATGGCCAGATCGTACACTGTAAGCCCGACTTCGGCGAGCTTCCGACGGTCCGGCGTGACCGTTACTTCCGGTCGGCCCGGACGTGAACTCATGTTCAGATTCATCAGACCCGGCACATCCTTGATCTGTTCGTAAATCATGGCCGTGTATCGCTCGACTTCACTCATGTCCTGGCCTTTGACGTAGAGCTGAATGGGGTCAAGGCCGGAGCCTACCGACGACACGGCAGCCACGCGGATGCGAGCGTTGGGAATATCCTTAAGATCCTCCACCAGCGCACCGGCTACCTGTTCCGTGGTCATTGACCGCTCGTCGGCATCAATCAGCTTTATCTGCATTTTGGCCGTGTTGGTGCCCGTCGTCCGGTCGCTGATACGCCCGAGCTGGGTCAGCGCGTGCCTGACAGAACTGCGCTCAGTGACGATGTCCTGAATCTTTTGCAGGGTGACGGCTGTTTCATCCAGGCTGTACCCGAGGGGTAACTCCACTTCAATGTTGATATCGCCCTCGTCCATCAGCGGGAAAAACTCAAAACCTACCTGTCCGGCCATCGGTAACGATGCTATCAGCAGGCCCACCGATGCCGCCACAATCAGCAGGCTCCGTCTGCGATTGTGCAGGATCCATTCCAGTACACGACGATAGAATTGCTCCAGGCGACCGAACTGGCCGTTGAACCAGTCTCCGAAACGACGGCGTTTTTTCACACTATTCTCAGGCAGAATCAGCGAGGCCATCATCGGTGTCAGCGTGAACGATATCAGGAGTGAGAACAATGTGGCAAACGTAACCGTCAGGGCGAACTCGCGGAAAAACTGACCGATGATGCTTTCCATCGAGGCCACCGGCAGGAACACCGCTATATTGGTCATGGTAGCCGCAACAACCGCCAGGACGATTTCCGAGGTGCCAACCGAGGCCGCTTCTCGGCGACTCTTTCCCATGCCCTTGTGACGGAAGATGTTTTCCAGCACCACTACCGAATTGGACACAAGTACGCCGACCGATGTCGACAAACCCATCAAACTCATGATGTTGAGACTGAACCCCATGCCGTTCATCAGCATGAAGGCCGAGATGATGGACATTGGCATGGCCACCGCCACGATAATCGTCGAGCGCACGTCATGAAGAAACAGCAGGAGTACGAGTGATGTCAGTATGATGCCCATGATGATCGTATTGAGCGTATCCATGACGGAGCTTTTGACAAAGACCGAGTCATCCTTCACCATCTCCAGACGGCAGCCCTCGGGCAGCGACATCAGGATGCCGGGCAGCTCCTGTTTGACCATTTCCGAAATGTCCACCGCGTTGCCGTCGGAGGCCTTCACCAGGCTGAGCACCACAACATCAGACTTGCCAACCTTTTCCAGATTATTGAAGAACGTGGAACGCCCTCGGATCTCCTCACTGGCATCGATGACGGTTGCCAGGTCCTTGAGCTGCTTCTTCCCATACGGGGTTGGCAATTCCAGATTGCGCAGTTCCTCGACCGATGCATACTCGCCCGTGAAGCGGACCGTGTACTCCTGTGACCGGTCAACGAAATGTCCCCCGGGCAACTCAACGTTGTACGCCGCGAGAATCTGGGTCAACTGAACCAGCGACAGGTTGTTCTGGTAGATTGCGCGATCATCGAGAATAACCTGAATCTCCCGCGGAGAGCCGCCGGTAATCGTCGTGCGGGCCACACCCTTCATCTGCGAAAATCGGTCGGCCAGCTGAAGATCGGCGATTTCGTACAGTTGCGTGGAGGTAAGGTCGCCGCTGAGCACCAGATCAATGACCGGCTCCTCGGCGATGTCCCACTTCTGGGCCACGGGGAGATCCGCATCCTCCGGTAGATCGTTCAGAATACCGTCGATCTTGTCCTTGACCTCCTGGCTGGCGATGTCGACGTTTTTCCCGAGATTGAACTTGATGACGATGAAGGAAACTCCCTCCATCGAATAGGACTGCATTCTATCGATCTCGCTGACCCCGGAGACCGCGTCTTCGATCTTCTTGGTCACCTGCGACTCTGTTTCCGCGGGCCCGGCTCCGGCATAGACCGTCTGTATTGTCACGTACGGGATATCCACATCCGGGGTGAGATTCAGCTTCATACCGAAGTATGCCAACGATCCGAACAGCAGGAGAACTATCAGCACCATGCTGATCAGGATGGGTCTCTTGATGGACAAATCGGACAAAAACATGCCGTTCTCCTCGATTCAGGAAGTCAATGTGTGTGATTCTGATATTCCAGACGCGGGAATCGCGATCAGGAATCGTCCTCACTCAGACTGGTTAGTTGAGGGCTCTCGGCATTCACCACTTTCACCGGCGTGCCGGTATCAAGCAGCATTTGAGTTTCCACTATGAGCATATCCCCCGCCTTCAGACCCGCCAGTATTTCCACATCCGTACCCGATGTCGGGCCAAGTATCACCGGCTGCTTTTCCGCCTTGCCATCGACTGCCACATACACATACGGGTTGTTCTGTATTGATGAGATATTCTTGCGCTCTACGGCGACAGTGTTGTCGCTGCGATATGTCTCCAGGTGGACGGTTACGGTCACGCCGCTGTATCCCATATCACCGCCCGGATTCTCAAATTCGGCCACCACGCCAAAGGCCTGGCGACTGAAGTTCAGCGATATATCCACCTGCACCACCTTGCCGTCAAGCGCATTGCCGTTCCAGGTGGCCCGGGCCGGCTGCCCGACCGTCACTCCGGTAATCTGCCGCTCCGGGACCCAGAAGCGTACTTTCATCCGATCCATATCCGTGATCGCAAACAGCTCCTGCTCTTTGTCGATGTTGTCGGTGGCACAGACGTTAAGGCGGGTGAGAACGCCGGAGATGGGCGCCCGGACCTGAACCGCCTGCCGGACAGCATCCCAGTTCGCCTGCGCCACTTTGTATTGTGCCCGCGCGTTGTCATAGTCCTGCCGGGACAGGCCGCCGCTTTCGAAGTAGCTCTCCATCCGGCGGAACGAGGCCTCGGCATTCTCAAACGATGTTTTTGCCTGGAAGTACTGGGCCGACGGATTGTTGGTGGGGAACTCCAGCACGATGTTGTCGCGCTTCACCCGGTCACCTACCTTATAGTGAATAGTCTCCACCCGGTCGGCGATGGCGGCGTAGGCCGATGACTCCCGGATTCCGGTCAGCACACCGGTATATTCACTGGTTTTCGAAAAAGGCCGGGCCGCGATTGTCTCAACCGTGACCGGCACGCCTTCCTCGGCGTATATCTGCTGCATATTGCGGGTCTCAATCTCGTTCGAACAACCGGCGAATGTGACTGCCAGCAATGTGATGGCTGCCAAGAGTGCTGTCTTCTCTTTCATGTTCTTTCCTCTGTGCGGTCAATCTACCCCTAAATGCAGCTACATTATATGTAGCTACACCTAATAGTCGAAAAATTTTATTGGCAGAGATACTTGTCGTCGATGTTCTCCAGTATCTTGAACAGTGTTTGACGGGTGGACTCCCACTCCTGGGGTGAAATGTCGGCTGAGGCCACTCCGTTGAGCTCCTCCATGAATGGTTCAAGTATCCCCAGCTTATCCTTCGCCGCCT
>JAHIVM010000476.1 GCA_018816665.1 Candidatus Zixiibacteriota bacterium | reverse complement strand
ATCGCCGCAACTGAGACAGCCATAAGGCCTCCTCCCGTGTGTACCGGAAAGATAGGCTTGGGGGCCGTCCCACGCAAATCACATTTCCTGTCACACAATCGGAAGTCGAATCCGGCAGCATGCCCCGGGACTGTCGCTGTCAACAAATGCAATCGTGCCGCCGTTAATCTCCACGGCCCATCGGGCAATTGCCAGGCCCAGGCCCGCGCCACCATCCGCCCTTGACCGGGCCTTGCCCACGCGATAAAACCGTTCGAATACTCTCTCCCGGTCGTCAGCCTGTATCCCCGGACCGCTGTCCACAGTATCAATTATGGCCGAACCGTCCCTCACACAAACGGTGATCCGGATGGACCCTCGCTCGGGAGTGTACCTGATAGCATTGTGAATGACGTTCATGAGGGCGAGCTGAAGGGTCGGGGAGTCGGCGGGCGCCCACACATCGGCAGGTGCTGTCAACTCAACCGTCTGATTTTTTTCCTCGGCCAGTACCCTGAGATCTTCGGTTACCCGACCGGCCAGCGCAGCAATATCAGTCGGCCGGGGCTTGAGTTGCGTCCGGCCCGCGTCGCCGCGCGCCAAAGTCAGCAGATTCTCCAGCAGGTGATGCAGGTGCTCGGTTTCCACCAGGATGCTGCTCAGAGCCTCCCGGGCGGTCTCACCGTCCGAGTCGTGCTGAAGCGCTACTTCCCCCACGCTGCGGATGGCGGTGAGGGGAGTACGGAGTTCATGGGAGGCATCGGCAGTAAACCGTCGCAACCGCTCAAACGAATCCTCGAGTCGGGCCAGCGTGTCGTTGAATACAGCCGCCAGACGGCCCAGTTCGTCGCCCGGGTTTTCAACCGGCAGACGTTGCGACAGTGACTCGGCCGTGATCTCGCGTGCCCGACGGGTCAGGGTCTCGAGAGGCGCCAGCGCCCGACCGGCCAGGAAGTACCCGCCCACCACTCCCAGAATCAGTGCTACGGGAACGGCAGCCAGGAGGATCATCACCAGTGTGCGGAGATTGGCACGGCTATCGGTGGCATCAACGGCATACGACAATGTGTATCCGTACGGTGCCAGGTAACCGGTACGAGTCTGAAACACCCGGCCGTCGGGAGCCATCGTCTGCCCACCGGTCACGCGCTCCAGACGGTCGAGTTCCCGGGGCAATCCGGTTTCGTCCCAGGCCGAAGTGACATACACCGCGGCGCCGTTCTTCGTAAGCAGGAATCTGTCATTCTGCCCGAGATGGACAATGTCATACAAGTCTCCGCCCGAGTTTTTTACAACCGCCTCGACAACCGCATAGCCCGTGTCAACTTTGGCGACCAACTCGGATTGCAGGCGGTTACTCATGAACTGATAAATCAGGCCAGACACCACGAGTTGAGTGACCAGAATCACAGCGGCATACCAGAGTGTCAGACGCCATCGGATGGAGAAGCGAAGTTTCATGAGGTCTCCTCCGCCAGGACAAAACCGACCCCGCGGATTGTCCGCAGAAGCCTGGATGTGAACGGGGTATCCATCTTGGCACGAAGTCGCGCTATGTGCACGTCGATCACGTTGTTCAGCGGCGTCATGCGTTCGGTGACCTGCCACACATCGCGCGCCAGCATCTCCCGGGTAACGGTATGGCCGGCGTGTCGCAGGAGATACTCCAGCAGGTCAAACTCCCGGTTGGTCAGCTGGATGTTTTGCCCGTTTCGCACACAGGTACGAGCGACAACGTCCAGTGCCAGGTCCGCCAGTACAAAACGCGGCGGGGCATCGGAGCGACCGCGCCGCGCCAGCGCCCGAATACGAGCCAGCAGTTCCGGGAAGGCAAACGGTTTGATCAGGTAGTCATCGGCCCCGGCGTCCAGCCCGCACACCCGGTCTTGAACGGTGTCGCGGGCGGTGAGAACAAGTACCGGTGTGGCGGACTTTTGTGCCCGCAGAGCGGTGAGAATCTCAAGGCCGTCGCGGCCCGGCAGCATGAGGTCGAGCAGGATGAGATCATATGGTTCGGTGGTCGCCCGGAAGAACCCGTCCTCGCCGGTGGCGGCGATTGTCACCCGGAACCCCTCCGCCTGCAGCCCTTCCTGCACTGCTCGGGCAACCCTTGGTTCGTCTTCTATCAGCAGAATTTTCAGTACACACCTCCCGCGCAAATCACTACCTGGCACTGTCCGGTATCTGGAAAACGGAGCTATCAAGCGGCAGATTGTGCGTGATCTCGTCGAACCAGAAAGTGTTTTTGCCGCCTTTGCGACCGGCGGAAATCCGATGCGGAATCAGAACGCCGTCGACCTCCCGATAGTCCTCCAGATACCAGTGATACCCGATGCGGGTAAGTAATCCCGTATCCACTTCAAAGTACAGTGCATAATAGGTTCTGTCCAGTTCCGGGGATTCCAGCGTACAGTATTGTTTGTCGCCGAGAGTGGTCACACCCTTGTATTCGAGCCCTGGAAAATACTCCAGGATGTTCAGCGGCGCCTGCGGATTGACCGTCCAGGCCATTTTCGTGCGCGGCCCGCCGCTGCCAACCTCTAGCCCATCGGCATTAAGCCGCCACTCAGTGGAGCCATCGAAACCGGAACGTGCCACGCCGCTCGTCTTGCGCTCCACCCACACCGTTCGGTTCGGAACGGCCGAATACACCTCAAGCGGCACCACCTCGAACGGCGGTTTTTCCCAATCGACATCATTGACAATATACCCTGTGTATACCCGGGTGGTGCATTTCTCAATCGCTGGCCGACCGCCGACTGCGTTGATATAGCGCTCTATAACTTCGCCCACCGTGCCGCAGCTATCGGCTTGGTCCTGAGCCGATCGCCCGTGTATCGCGATCCCCGTCACCGCGAACAGGGCAGCAATACAAATCGCAACTATTCTCTTGAACATACGTGCCTCCTCTCTGTCTCTTTACCAGGTATAGGCGAACAATGCACAGAAAGTTACTTACGTTATCCTGAAGATTTCGTAAGGTTAGAGAGACATTGTACCATCGTGTCGATTGTGCTATCATCGAGGATGGTCGCGACATACTTCAAGCGGCAGGATGCGGTTCTAACTCCCTCAGCCCGGAGATAGTAATGCCACACGATGATCACTAGAAGAATCGGCTCACGTGTCATGCTGTCAATAGAGGCTCGGGAGAAATAGCGGCGAATGGTCGCGGTAATCAGAACGAAAAGCCCAGATCGAATTTCATCAGGAGATCGTTTTCGTTCTTCGTGTTGGTCCGT
>JAHIVM010000475.1 GCA_018816665.1 Candidatus Zixiibacteriota bacterium | reverse complement strand
TGGTTACCTCCTGAAAATGATCCGGTCGATTTGCGGAACGGCCGTAAGTTGTTGCCCGATTGGTCCGGCCGTGAAGGGAACATTGACTTGAATTCTGATCCAGTACCCGTTGCGGTTCATCACTTCACATTGCTGCCAATCAGTCGGGATATCGACGTAGGCCGACCACAACTGCGCTTCTCCCCGCTGAGTGGCAAACACTGAGCTGACACTCCGGGGAACAACAGCCGCCCACCCGGTGCCGTCCCAGTAGGCAAACTCAATTCCACCGCCGTCCCCCAGCGTCGACAGCAGCCACCGTACAGTCCGAAAGGGGGCATCGCCCGCCACGTAGACCGCGTCATTTGCGTCGCGCAGCAGGCACCCTGTTTGCGAGTGATAGATATCGGATGCATCGCTACTGATTGCCTGGTCGGTGAGTTCCTCGAAAGTAGTTGCGCCCGCCGAGTACAGCACCACCCTGCTATACAGATCTGCTCGGTGATCGAGAGCGCGCGGCACACTGAATGTGCCGGAGTCCCGTCGCGTATACATGATACGCCGTTGACTGCCCTCAAAGGATCGCAGGTACATAATGTGCGGAATACCCTGATGCAGGCTGATCTGGGGACACACCGTAGCGTGATCATCCAGGGTCAGTATGGTACCCCAGTTGACACCGTCGTACTCGCGGTAGCACAGACTATTCCGCCGGAATACAACTCCCAGGCGGCCATCGTCGCTCGCCGCGACATCAAAATCACTGGTGAAGGTTGATCCGGTGGCAACGGCATACGCGTCCGACCAGGAACCGCCGGACAAGAGTCGAAAACGTATGTTCATAGCTGTCTGCAGATCCGTGTGCACCGCATGGATACGATTGGCATCAGCCACCAGTCGGCAATAGCAGGTAGTCGCTGTTGCCGAAAGCGTGTCTCCGCTATCGGCGGGACCGCTCCCCCAGGTGGCACCGTTGTCGGCCGATGACTTGACCTGGACCGTATAGCCGGGCGCCGAATAGCGAGACCAGCTCACCCACAGGGTTCCGTCGGCTGCCATCTCCAGCGATGGATCACAACCGATGCCATCGGTATACACGGGAACTGGAGACCCCGGAGTCCAGACCAGATTATTGTAGGCCAGGCGAAGGAAATACAGGTGGCCGGTGCTCTGCTGCACGTACATCAGCAGCAAATGGCCGTCGACGTCCATGCGACAATCAAAACTCTGAGCGTCGCAGTCGGAGAGGACGGCCTGAGCATCAGACCACGATTGCCCCGGCGAGTCTGACCAGAGCAGGGCGATCTCCCCCGGCGACGGGGATACCAGGGCCACCCGCCGCTGCGCCGTAGGGCCCGACGGCACCTGGAACAGCTTTGATTGAAACGGGTGGCCGAGGCTGTACGATGTACCGGATTCTATCAATTTTGTTTGCATAGTGCAGGCCCCTGCATGTAGTGGTGACACGGGACCATGCCGACCGCATTACGCGGCCGGCATGTCTCCCCGGGATCAGGCGAAATCATAATCCAGGACAACCGAGGCTTCCTGAATAACTTTGGCATACGTGACGGATTCGGTGATCACCGCCTCCTCCAGACGCTGATCAATGATCTTGTCATACTCAACCATCAGCGGCTGGGTAACCACTTCCTCGACCGCAAAGCGCGTGTCCAGGCCGATCACCCGGTCCGCCGGCATTTCGTCGGATCGAACGAGGGCCGCGCCGAGGGGCGAAAACAGCTCACCGTCGTTCTGGAACCGGTACCCGGCCAGGGGTGTCTTGAATTCCTCAAGGGTCAGGATGGTGCGCAGGGCGTCGACATGGCAGATCATGCAGTTCATCTCGAAAGGAGCAAACGATGACCACAGGGTGACCAGATCATCGTAGTCCAGGACACCGCTGGTGCCGGCATTGATTACTGCGGCGGCGTTGTCGTTACCGTCGCCGTCGAGGATAGTCTTTACCAGCATGGCAATCTTGTCGGTCTGCATACGGAACCCGATATACCACAGCAGAACCCTGAACTGCGAAGTTGACCGATAGCGCAATGCCTTGTAACTGGCCTTGAGCGCCAGGCCGTAGTCGGGGACTGTGACGGCGTTGGTCTGTTCGTTGACGAGCAGCTGCGGAACCTCGGCGCTTTCGCCGATGGGCCGGAGCGAGAGGCGGGCATTGTTCGAAGTATCCACGTGGAACGGCGTGTAGCGATTGCTGGAGACGGTGGTGGTGTTGGCAATCAGGCGCGCGAGTTCGGGCCGCATGGCCTGACCACGCTTGATCTCCCGCATCATGAATTCGGGCATCAGAACGGCCGCCTTCTGAAAGAACTGCTCGACCGTGGTCGGGTTTTTGCCGTTCAGATGAACACCGGCAAGAGCGAGTTGTCGATCGAAGGCATCGAGCGGGCTGCCCGACGGGCTGGGATCGAAATCGTCGGTCTCAAGCAATTCGGACAGGGACAGGCCGCGCGTGTCCGCTTCCAGGTACAAATCGCGGTCGACCTCAACAGCGGCGGCGCGGGCCAGATCAACCGAGGTCGGTCCCCCGGCGGTCATTGACTCAACGTCCGGGTTGTCGGCTGCCGTAGTCTGCAAAAACTGATCAAATGTCATGGCTTTCCTCATTAATTCAGAAGGATTACGCAGTCAGTGGTTCCGTTGGCGGCCAGGACAGTCCCCCGGCCGATACTGCCGCCCGCCGGGTCATAGCCGGTGAGAGCGGGGGCCTGGCGCACCGCGCCGTCGGCGCCGCCCACCACGCGATCACCTACCTCCGGCACGGTAGCGGAAACCGGCAAGCGGCAGATGCCGCCGAGCTGGACAGTGGCCAGGCGATCGCCATTGTCGGCATCGGTCAACGTAAGACTGATGAGCTTGCCCAGCAGCAGGTCACCGTTGGATATCAGGCCGATCTCGTTGCTGTCGGTGAGCGTCACCGCGCTGCCGATGTCATCATCCTTAAGGTCATCCACGCTGTCGGTCTGGTGGATGTAGAAGGTGGCCAGGACGGGTGCCACGGTATCGAGATGCTGATCTCGTATGGTCATGTTTCGCTCCTTTGTTTTCGATTAGCGGAGAGGTTTGGGATCGGTGATCCCACCGGACGGGGATTGGTGCCCCTCAGGTTCGTTCTAGATCGTTGCATACGGTCGGTGATGGCGACCGACCGGCCGCTGACCGGCAAAACTGGCCGGGAAACTGTCACGGAAGCGCGCCGACACCCGTCGATACTCCGCAAGCAACGCAGCGGCATCGAAATCTCGCAGGGTCGCCAGATAACTGAGGGCTGCTTCCTGGCGGTCACGGTTGCGATCCACGGCGGCAAGAGCCTTGATCATGCCGGCTATACGTTGTTCGCAGTCCCGCCGGAGAACCGCCAGCTCCCGTTCTGCCGCTGCCCGGGCATCCTTCTCGGCAACCAGGTTCTGCCATTCGCTTTCCAGGAAATCCAGATCCAGAAGCGACAGCGAGTCATCGCGGAACATGGCGACAATATCCGCAGCCGGCGTGTCAGGGCTTTCGGGTTTGTTCATGGGTACCTCCTACGCCACCGGTGAGGTGGTTTTCTATTCTGATTAATCGTGCTTCCACATCGTGCGAAAAGGCATAAAACTGGTCTCTCCCCACCACGCTTTCGGTAAGCAACACTTCCATGCGCGTCAATTTGCGGTTGAGCGACTCCACCACAACAGATTCCGCTTTGGCCGCCAGTTCGACTTTGAGCGACTGGATAGTCATGAAATAGGCCGCAGCCACGCCCAGGATGATGCCAATGAGATTCAGCACATGGGGACTGAGGCGCAAACCTGAACGTCCGTCCGCCGCAGCCATCAGTCGTCCTCCGTCCGGGCCAGGAGGCGCAGGACAAAACAGGCCCGCCCCTGCAGAAGAGCCGGGCGCAACTGCATGACGGCCGCGGGCGCGGTGGCCAGTACCAGATGATAGCCGCCGTTGATGGTTCGAACAGAGGTTATGGGAAAGCGTAGGGCGGAGGTCCGGTCGTTGCAGTGTAGAGCAGACGGGTCGCATCGCCGGGCAACAAACATACGCCCCGCCCGGAGCCGTCCGGCATCAAAGTTGTCGACGAGAAACTGGTGGGTGCCGTCCTCCCACGTGATCTTCAGACGGGCAGAGTTTTCGGGGGCCATCATGAACTCCAGGCAGTCCTGATCGGTTGAGACGGACTGCGAGGGTATGAACTGCCGCGCTGCTTCATCGGTCGGTCGGCGCTCCGACGGCCAGGCACATACGCCGGAGCGGGTAGCTATTTCCAATGCCTGCTGCTCCAGGTTGGCAGCGGTCGACGTACGGTAAGGGAACAAACGAAACTCCAGGGGAGTCTTCTCCCCTGTCGGTATCAGATCATCCACCCCCTGCCCCGGATACACGAAGCAGACCAGCCGGGAAACGGGCGATGCCTGACCGTCGAGGTGCTTTCTCACATCAGGCATGCTGCAACGCTGTTTGCCCCGGTAACCGACCAGCAGTGCGTCCATTTCGCCATCGGTGATGCCGTCCTGCTGTCTGAGAGTGGTTGCGAGGTGGGTGAGCGGAACACCGTTGGGATCGAGAAGCTGGACGGTTCCACAGGTCAGTCGAGCGGTGACCGGGAGACCGTCGTAGTGCGGAACGATATAGTAGTCCGCCGACGGATTGTCGAGAACGGTCAGGTCGCGGGTGACCGAGGTGTTCGGAACGGCTCCCCGATATACCAGCGAGCTTTCCAGGACTTTGTCGACCTGGCGGTAGTTGAAATGGCATCGGGTGACACCATTGTCAACGTCGTACTCCTCAAACGGCTCGTGCGGGCAGACACGAATGTCCTTACCGCAGACCGAACACTCGGGCTTGAGGAAGGTAAAGGCGATAGAGCATTCTTTGTAGACGCCGGCATCAATATTGTCCCTGAGATCAGCGGCCCCGGTGGCGTTGCGCAACCAGTAGAAATAGCTTTTGACCCACGGGATGCCGTCCTTGAGATCTTCGACGGCGTGGAACGTTCGACCCACCGGAAGTTTGTCCTTGCGATGGCCGACCATAACCGGCGAGTCCACGAGCAGACGACAGAGGTTTTGATGTTCCTCGGCGGGGAACCGTCCGCCGAACGAGTTCACCTGATCGGACACGATGTACATGGCCCGAATCCAGACATCGTCGGCAGAGAGTTCGGCGGGTGGATTGACGTTAGCATTGATTCGTTCGACCAGATCGGCTCGAACCTCATTATCGGGCTCGATCAGACGGGCCGTGATTCGTCCCAGGCTTGCTGCCATGAATACCTCCTGACTTGCAACTAACAGAGCGCATCAGGTCGGCATTGCCTGCGAATTACCAGCGAAATTGCGCAACGGCTTTCCTCCTGGGCCTGTTCAGAAATTGAACAACAGGCCCCCGTCTGGCCGGCATAATAGCATGATTACTAATACGTTAGACGGTCGGCGCAGCGGTCGAAAACGGATGGGCATGAGGTTTGCTGAATCGAGTTGCAGAGAATGTTTGGTAACACTCGAAAGGAGTGATTGGGATGACAGTTTATACGCGACGCAAAGCACAGCCGCTGAAATGGTTGCTCGCACTGATCATCTTCGTCCTGGCAATGACCATTACGTTTGACGGCGTTTATGGTAATGAGCGAACTGGTGCCAGCGGAAATGACGGGACCTACCAGGGCGCGGCATCTGATGACATTCGGAGCAATGGAACCAGTCATCAGCCGACAAGAAGCGATGATCAAAACCCGCCCACGGCCATTCCGGAGCCTACGACGTTATTGTTACTGGCCGGCGGCATCGGCGCAATGTATGTGGCTCGACGACGTCGTGCCCGACAGTAAGATTTGACCCCAACCTCCTCCCTTGAACGCCTTCTGGTCTGGTTGCTATCTCTCAGAAGGCGTTCTATCTATTAATCGCATCCGTAGTAATCAGACTCGTCCGACTCGCGGTGCCACCGGTGCCGGGTCGCGACGACGTACCGGCCAGAGAGCCAGCGCCAGCGCCATAAGGGCATCGCATTGATTGTTGTCATCCCAGCGCGCCTGCCGGAGTTCGTCCTCCAGAGACCAGACCTTCCCTGGACCATCAGGTAACTCCCAGCGGTCATAGGCAATATCGCCGCGGGCATGGAACAGCTCTACGTTGGTGAGCATTTCCGCTTTGCTCGACGGCGTGAAAATGACTGGCTCGGGATTGAACTCGGCCAGGTGTTCGACAATAACATCGCCCAGACCGGTAGCATCAACAACCAGTCTGCCCGGGAAGTCTCTCTGCCGCTGTTTGATTCGTTCCAGAACCACCATCCAGTCGAACAACCGCAGGCGTTCCAGGGCAACGATGTAAGCACGGCCGTTGTGGATTTCAATCGTAATGCCAACCGTGGCAGTGCGTTTTCGGGCCAGATCCCAGCCGGAGATCAGTACGCCGGTGTTGGCGCCCGGTAGGGTGTGGATGCGGGCCAAGGCGGCATCGACGTACTCGCCTTTGAGGATCTCGCCGCCCGTATCTACAAACTGCCCCATGATGTTCTGTTTTAGACGGCTCTCCGAGAAGTACTGAACGCGCTCGTCGAGATATGCACCTGATATGTGCGGATTGTCCCGGCTGTCGCCCGACTGGAAATAGCCGGGACGTTTGCCGCTAATGATGTCGTGGGCGCGACGGTAGAACCAGTTCTTGCCGTTAGGCGTGGAGACCAGATCCAGGCGGCCCTCGCGGTCAGCCAGGCGCATCATGATGACTTCTTCCACCACGTATTCCGGATGCTGCTCGAACGCGACCTCATCGAAGATGAACAGATCGTAGTCATTGCCGAGGAGGTATTCTCCCCGATTCTGGGTGGTGCGGGCCTCTATCGTGGCGCCGTTGCCAAATGTCAGGCGCGGATACGGTGACCAGGTAATATTGTCTATCAGCGGGGCCAGGTGGGGAGATTGCCGGGCCAGCCCGACCACGCGTCCGAATATCAGGTTAGCCTGATCCTGCGTGATCGACGCCGACACGGCACGGTAGCGGCCACAGGAATCAAACCGCAGCGGCCGCACGCGATAGACAGCCGCGTGCAGCAGCTTGATCGCCGAGGCAAATGACTTGCCCCAGCGGTTGCCGGTGACCAGTACGTTTTCACGAGCGACGCTCTCTCGCAGCCAGCGTTGCTGGCCGGGGTGCGGATCGATGTCGAGTATATGCCGAGCAAACGCTACCGGATCGTGCAGTCCCTCCCGCCACCGGGCAGGATCGGGACTGTCTAGAGTAACTGCCACGCCCGGTCACGCGCCGTTTGTTCGTCAATAAGTCCGGCATTGTAGAGCTTGAGAATGTTGTCCACTCGCCCGGACTCCACGTCGAGTTTGTCCCGGGCCTGATAAGCGAAGGTGTTGTCGAACTCAAAACGGCAGCGGACATCCAGCCCGGCCATCGCAAGATCCAGGTTGCCCAGCCATTCCAGGAAACGGGACACCTCGGCCTGCACGGAGCGCACCTGCCTCATGACGACATCAAACTTGAATCCGGACCAGGTAGTGGTCGCGCCGAAGGAATAACCCAGCAGGTAGGGCGCCAGATGGGTCCCGGCGCAAACATCCTCGATCATCGCCCGATGGCTCATGAACCAGCTATTGGTGACATCGCGGGACTTGTCGGGACCGATATGCTCAATCAGCACGTTGTCCCAGGTCACCGGGTTGTCGTCAACATCGCAGGACTTGATCATCCGCACGGTCGAATCGAAATAGCCGTTGATGCGGTCGGTGTACGCCTTTTCGGCTTCACCGGAGAAGCGCTCCGGGGGCGTTATTTTGATATGCATGCGGTGGTATCCGGCGTTGTGATTGCTGCGCCGCATGTCTTCCACCAGTTGCTGTTCGATGTAGGCGACAAACGGCACGGCCCGCAGAATGGAACTACCAAAAGGATTCCCGGTGGAGCTATTGAACGGGATGTAATAGAAGTCCGGGCGGTCGAGATTGACTTTGCGGCCGTTGTCCTGCTCCAGAATGAGACGGTGACCGTGCGATGTGCTCTCAGTACCCAGCAGCAGGGAATCAAGAGGAAGAAAGCGGTCAACTCCGGAGGCATCGGGCCGAACGGTGATGAACCCGCCGAAGATACCGTCGCGGTAGAGAGACACGAACAGATCGGGGAGCAGCGTGCCCATCCCCACCCGGTTGCCGTGGGCGTTGGTGTAGAGATTCTGTTCGAGATCGCGCAGTCGTTTGGTGGCGGCCTCGACGGTGGGCGAACAGGAACTGTCATCGATCAGAAATCTCCCCGGGGCGGCGGAGAGCCGAACCCAGGTCCAGATGCAGGCGTGGATGAGTGGGATGTTGGCGGTCAGAAAGCGATAGAGCAGGCGACGGTACCGTCCAGTTTCGATATCGCTGTGCGTGTACTTGAGGATGGCGCCGAGCCGTTTGCCGGTAGTGAGGCCGGAGGTATCGCGGAGTTTGGCAAGGGCGGGTGTTTGCTGACTATCCGCGAGGGCGGCGGTTTCCGGGGGCGTGGAATCCCGATTCATGGGGCGGTCCTTTTTTAGATTCCACGGGGCTGTTGATTACCTGCGGTTTGGGTGCGATTTTGGGGGTTCGGAAGCCTGGAAACCCTGTAGGCGACCCGATTTGGCAGGCCAACCGGGCCATAAGGCGAGCGCCTTCCCCCCGCAGGGCAGGTCTCTATTTTGGCCGGTCAGGGCCATCTGCAGGCTTTATTCAAGAACCGACCTAACTTACCAACCCATCGCTCCGGCGACCTGCCGCGGCCAAGGCCATGTACCTACAGCTATCGACGGTACCGTAGCGCAGGTCTCCGCAATATGCTTCACGGTGTTTCTGCAATGACGGACAATGACTGAGCGAGCGAAGATTGGTGCAGCCTCAGAGACCTGCGTTCGATGCATCCCCGGGGGTGCCGACGGTCTCTGCCCATGCACCGATAAGTCCGCATGCCGATCGATATCGAGAATACGGATGTACTGCCAGATTTCTGTGCGGAGACCGTCGCTACCAGAGTGGGGTGTTAGCAGCAAGACCCGGTTGGACAGGCCAACCAAGGCATATACGATTTACGTCACTTTTTTTCGCGCTTTGTAGGCCGGTTGCCCCATAATCACAACTTTTTTGGTCTCCTTGCGTATTCTACACTAAACAAAAAGCCGTGATTTGCGTTCATATTGGGACCCCGCCAAGGCCCGCAAGTCCTATTGTACTTACATCAGGAGACTACGCTATGAAGGATTCGCTCGCTTCAGCGTCGGCCTTGCGCATTGCCCTCTCTCTCGCATTGCTGATGGCACTCACCGTCCCGGCCATGGCCAACGATGCCCTCCCCCCGTACGAAGATCACGCCCTCCTCAGGGTCCCCACCCCAACTCTTGAGGTCTTCAACGATCTGAAACGGGCCGGCTACGATATCGTGGAAATCGTGCCGGAACAGTATGTCAAGATCGTGGCAACCGCTGCCGAACAGGCTCGAATCAGCCTGAAGTACACCGTGGCAACCGAAATCGAGAATATCGAAAAATGGAATCGCGAACGCCTGGACCCCTCCAAAACCATGGGCGGATTCCGAACCTTCTCGGAAACCATGGACGAGTTGATTGCCATGCAGGCGGCCTACCCCACCCTGATGAGGATTGACACCATCGGCTACAGCCTGGAAGGACGGCCGATTGTCGCAGCGAAAATCTCTGACAATGTCGAGATAGAAGAAGACGAACCCGAGATTCTGTTTATCGGCCTTATCCATGCCCGGGAGCCGATTACCAACGAATTGCAGATATACTTCATGCAATATCTGCTGCAGTACAACTGGATCGCCCATATCAACGCCATGATTTCAGGAGCGCAGATCTGGTTTGTGCCCATCTACAATATCGATGGTTTTGTGTACAATGAAACCACCAACCCCGCCGGCGGCGGTATGTGGCGCAAGAACCTGCGTGACAACGGCGATGGCACTTTCGGGGTTGATCTCAATCGCAACTGGGGAGTCGGCTGGGGCTACAATGATATCGGCTCCTCCACCGACGGCTCGACACAGGTGTACCGGGGCGCGGCCCCCATGTCCGAGCCGGAGACCCAGGTGATGGCCGATTTCTGCAACGACCATGATTTTGTAGTGGTCGCCAACTACCACGCCTACGGCAACTTCATGGAACATCCGTTTTCGTTTTTCCATCACCTGGTCAGTCCCGACGACGATCTGGTGGTTCCTCTGGGCCAGAGTATTGCCGCCCAGAACGGGTTCTCGTTTAACCTGGGATTCTGGACCACCGGCCCCAACGGACCGTCGTACGACTGGCAGTACGGCGAGCAGTACTCCAAGAAAAAGTCATTCGGCCTCCTGCTAGAGGTCGGCCCCTGGTTCTGGCCGTCGCCGGCAGAGATCGAAGACCTGTGCCTCACCAGCCTCAATGCCAATATCTATATGGTGCAACAGGCCCAGGCCCTGTGGAAACGCCCCACCCGATCGGTGGCTACCGACTTCACACATTTTGAGATGGGCGCCGACACGTGTACGCCGGATTTCACGTATCCCGTGACCTTCACCAATGTCTCTACCGATGGTGAGGCGCTGAGTTTCCACTTCTTCCAGACCCCGGACGCTCGTATCCCCGGTTTTTTCACATTTGATATGCCTGATACTACTCTCCAGCCCGGTGACAGCGTAACGGTGAATCTGGAGGTACATTCATCGCTAATCGGCGGCATCGCGTACGATGACTTCCTGCGCGCCTATCTTAATTTCACGGTCACCAATGATGCCGCCGTGCCGGTGACAGACACCCTGCGCTATACCCTGTATGCGGCTCACTGGCTGAATGATCCCGACGGTGACAACATAGATATTGCCTGTGACAATTGCCCCGCCGTGGCCAATGCCGACCAGGCTGATACCGATGGCGACCTGCTGGGCGACGCCTGCGATAACTGTCCGACCGTTGCGAATGCCGAACAGGTCGATAGCGACGGTGACGGGGTGGGTGATGCCTGCGACGCCTGCGCCGGGTTTGATGATTTGGCCGATGTCGATGCGGATGATGTCGCGGACAGTTGCGACAACTGCCCCCTGGCCTACAATCCGCTGCAGGCGGATACGGATGGCGACGGGGTGGGCGATGTCTGCCAGGCCTGTTGCGTGGGACTGACGGGTAATACCGACAACGATCCCGAGGACGGAGTCGACGTGGGCGATTTGACCCGTTTGATCGGACACCTGTTTATTACGTTCGAGCCGCTGGATTGCCCTGCCGAGGGTAATACCGACGGTGACTCAGAGTGCTCGATCGATGTTGGTGACCTGACCGCTATGATTGCCCACCTGTTCATAACGTTTGATCCGTTGCCGGCCTGCAATATCAGTTGTGAGGTGTTCGAGTAACGAACAGGATAGTGAGCCACAAGCCCGGGCGGCCCTGCTGTCCGGGCTTTCCTTTTGTTGGGCAGCCGGTTCCTCACGCGCAGGGAGCCGGGCGACTCGACCGAACAACTAAAACAGATTCAGCATCCAGCTCGTAACCATTGATAGTATTGTAGCGAATCACCAATCAGCAATGCTCTGCGGTCGGGCAGAGACGGGGCCACTCTGAGAGAACTGCTATGTGTCGAGGATGATTATCGCGCTGCCACTTGTCGGCAGTGGGGTGACCTGCCACGCGCAGGTATTGTCATTTTGATTGGTTGCATACTACACGCACCGGCAGCCCTCACATGGAAAGTTGTTGGAGAATATAGGATTACGTCGCCGGCGCCAACTCC
>JAHIVM010000474.1 GCA_018816665.1 Candidatus Zixiibacteriota bacterium | reverse complement strand
CGACGGGCGTCCCGCTAAAAAAATCGGGGCTGCCGCTCTCCTTCCTGTCGCTCGACGATGCACCGGCCGGGGTCATCCCCTGCATACGCGAGAGAACATCCTGGAAGGTGACGGTGGCCTCCATCTGGGCCATCTTGACGCCGGCGGTCTCCAGCAGGAGACGTTCGTCGAGTCCCGTCTTGAGATCATTGTGCAGATCGCCTGCGATTTTGATCAGGCGAAGAATATCGCCGACTGAGAAATACTCAACCTGTTTGAGGTAGTCCGCAATATCGGCCTCGCCGAGTGTCAGCAGATCACGGCCGGTGGGATCGCTGGACAAAATCATCAGGGTACGCAGATGATCCAGCAACTCCGTCACAAAATCCTTGGCCTCAACTCCGCTGTCAAACATGTCTTTGACAAGATACAGGACCCTTGTGCGATCGGAGGCCGCGATAGCATCGATAAGGTCAAACAGAAACTTGCGGTCAACCAGTCCCAGGGCCATAACCACATCTTTTTCCGTGATGTGATCGGTGGCAAACGCGGCCATCTGGTCCAGCAACGACACAGCGTCGCGCACCGAACCTTCGCCCTTGCGAGCCAGGAGCTTCAATGCGGCGTCGTCGATACCCAATCCTTCACTTTCGGCCAGTCGGGCCAGGTGGGCCGAGAGGTCATCCACCGATACCCGCCTGAAATCAAATCGCTGGGTGCGCGAGAGTATTGTGTCCGGTACTTTCAGTGGTTCGGTGGTGGCAAACAGGAACACGACATGTGCCGGCGGCTCCTCAAGCGTTTTGAGCAGAGCGTCGAACGCTGAGCCTGACAACCTATGGACTTCATCGATGATATAAATGCGTTTGTGACCGCTGGTGGGCAGATAACGAACGTTTTCACGCAGCGTACGGATATCATCCACACCCGTGTTTGAGGCGGCGTCGATCTCAAGGACGTCCAGCGACGATCCCGAAGTAATCTCCCTGCAGGCGTCACATTCGCCGCAGGGCTGGTCTGTCGGCCCTTTTGCGCAATTAATCGATTTGGCCAGCAGACGGGCCACGGTAGTTTTTCCGGTCCCCCGGGGGCCGCAAAACAGGTAGCCGGACCCAACCCGATCGTTTTTGATGGCGTTTCTCAGCGTACGCGTGACATGTTCTTGTGCCACAACGGCTTCGAACGTCTGAGGGCGGTACTTGCGGGCAAAAACCAGGTAGCTCATAGCGGACTAATATACACAAATCACAACCCCGGGGGAATCAGATTTTGCGTTTTTACCCGTCAACATATATGTAAGGTTTACGTCGCTGACGCGCCTGTCTGTTGAGGACCGGAGAGTTCATGTACCCGGGAGGATCGGTGAAACATATTGCCTGCTTGCTGTTGTTCGTCTTTGCCGTGGGGATCTGCGGTTCGTCGCTTGCCGATGATGAGGTTACGGTCACCGGGGCGAAGGATCGTTTCGGGCCAAGGCGCGGTGTGCGCGGCTCGATCGGCATCAAAGCCGGTGTGTTCAGCAAAGGCGATTTTGATGCGCACGATCCCTACACAACGGATATCGGCGCCACGGCACAGGTGTTTGCCGATTTTCCGGTCTCATCGCGCAACTACCTGGGTATGGCCTTCGATTTCCACAATATCAAGATTTTGCGCAGCAACGCGGTCATGGTCGATATCAGTCTCGTTGGGAAACACAGTTTTCCGATCAAGGGGAACGATGTGATTATCCAGCCTGCCGCCGGGATTGGGATCGGGGCGCTGGCCCAGTTCAACGAATTCGACGAGTCTCGATATCTCACTACCAAGCTCTCGGTCGAGGCCCTCTTCAAATATCGTCGTCGCGAGATGTGGATTCTCGAGGTCGGGATCTTCCGGGCACCACTCGGACGGTCCGATGCGGTAGACATTGTTATCGGCCCGATGTTTTTCGCTCGCGTGGGATACGGTTATCGGTAGCACGAACAGGTCTTGACTCGGCGCCGACAATTTCTCACCTTATTACCAAACCACAGATTCGTACGCAACGAGCCAATACTGGAATAGTGTCCGTGGACCGAAGACTTTCGCATATGGTGTCGGCCATTCTCCTGACGATCATGCTCCCGGTTGCCTCGGCGGCCACAGCCGGGGAGAGATCCCGGATCGGGTATGTCGGACTGAGCGGCGGTGTGATGGGGAGCGGCACCTCTGAAATCAACACGATCACAACCGATTTGAGCTCCAGCCTCAGTCTGGGCGGTTTCGTCGACTTTGCCTTCGGTGAGCATCTCCATTATGGCCTGGCGGCGAGCTACGCCCGCATGACCTGGTCGGTGGATGACTCGCTGCTCATCATTCGAGACGAAAAGAAAACGCTGATTGACATTGCCGTGACCTTCAAGGCCGACCTGGGTATAAGAAACGGAGCCGTTCTGATACGCCCCGGAGTCGGAGTCGGCTTTGCCATGCTGAGCCGACTGAGCCGCCTGTACGGTACCAATTACCTGTCCGTGAGTGCCTTCACGCAGGTGGCCGTGCAAATCCGCGGGGGTACGTATGCGATGGTTGATGCCGGCATCTGGCAGGCGCCCTCCGGAGGCAACGACGACTATGATATCACCATCGGACCGTTGGCCTATCTCCGTCTGGGCGTGATGTTCTGATTTGACACAATGCCGATCCTGATACAGAGAAAAGGAAGCTTCACATGCGAAACATAACGGTTTTTCTGGCGACTCTACTGATGGTTGTTGTGGCAACTTCCATGACGTTTGCCGCTCCGCTGAAATACGGTATCAAGGCCGGCATGGCCTTCGACAATCAGGATGTCGACCTCCTGCGAGTCGATGCGACCTGGGAAACCAAGTATACGACAGGATTCACTTTCGGCGTGTTCACCGAGTGGTCCCTGACCCCGGCTCTCGCGATCCAGCCGGAACTGATGTATGTGCAGAAGGGCAGCAAATCGGAGGTGCCGGTGGTTAGTGAGGAATCGCCGATCATCCCGATCGGCATGCTGACCCTCAAAGAACGCATGGACTATCTCTCGCTGTCCGTTCTCGGCAAGGTCAGGATTCCAGTGCTGGGGCAGGGGTTGTATGCCCTGGCAGGTCCGCGCATTGACATCAAAGTGGGGGAGGACTCAGAGATTGAACCCCTGGTCGACTTTGACATGGATTACAAAAAGACCATAATCGGCGCCACTGCCGGCATTGGATTTCAGGTCGCCGTGGGACCGGCTCCAAAAGTTTTTGTCGAGGCCACGTATCATCACGACTTTGACAATGCAACCGATAATTCGGTCATCGACATCAAAAATCGCGCCATCCTTGTCACTGCGGGGGTGAAATTCTAGTCCTGAACAGCCCTGCTCGGAAGGGGAGGTAGTATGTTTCGCTCAACGTGCACTACTTTGCTGGTTGCTGTAGTTCTGTTACTCGGCACCTCGGCATTGGCCCAGACGCCGCTCAAACTTGGTATCAAGGCCGGCCTGAGTTTTTACGATCAAACCTACGACATCAATGTGGATGGGGCGTCATTTGACCCCGGTACCGGCACTGGATTCTCGGTCGGCCTGATGGGCGACTATGCGGTAACACCGCTGTTGGCCGTGAGGACCGAACTGTCATACGTGCAGAAGGGGAGCAAGACGCAGGCAGAGGTTTTCATCCTCACCGGCGATCCGCCCGCGTTTGTTGTTGATACGTTCGTGGTCAAAGACCGGGTCGATTATGTCTCCGCATCCGTGATCGGCAGGTTCTCGCTGCCGTTGCTGGACCAGGGTTTCTATTTGCTGGCAGGGCCACGGCTTGATGTTCGCGTGAACGATGAGTACACAATCGATGGGGCGATCGACGAAGAGCGGATCAGCACCGGTCGCGACTATGAGTCCACGGTGTTTGGCGCGACCCTTGGCCTGGGATATCAGTTTTCCAAAGGCCCGCTGCCAAAAGTGTTTGTGGCGGCCGATTATCATCTCGATTTTACGGATGCGTTTACTCAGGATTCGAGCGACCCGGAGAAAGTGGGGTCGCCGGACTATACGATTCGGAACCGTACCATCCTGGTGACTGTCGGGATGCGATTCTGAACGAGAATGAAATCGAGGGGAGGGGCCAATCTTCATATCCTCCCTCGGGCGGCAGAGACAGGGGAGGTCCGGGGTTTTTGCTGCCGTGCCAACCATTCATTCCGGGCCGCAACAGGGAGGCCGCACTATGTCTATTCCTGCTACCGGTATCTATTTTGATGTGCCGTTGCGCCGCTGTCGGGGGTTCGTATGAACGGCAGGATGGCGGTTACGGTCGCGTGGCTGTGTCTGATGCTTGCAGGTTTTGTGCCGGGCAGCAGGGCCTCCGCCCGAACGGATTCGGTCGAAACCACAGACAGCACGCTTGATCCTCATTCGACCTATCTCCGGGTGTGGGCCGGAATCGTTGCGCCGTCGCACCTTGACCATCGGGCGGGTCCCCGTCTTACCATGCGTGGCGGGTATGCGGCCGGCGCCACGCTGGACTTTCGGTCGACCAGGTGGTTCTACATTGGCGCCACGCTGGACTACTTCAATCTGAAGATGAAAGAGAATTCAGCGTCGTCGCTGGTGTTCTGGGGACTTCAGGCGACCGTCCCAATCGAGTACCGGCGCAACGGTTTGCAGGTCTGGCCGAGTCTGGCTTTCGGATTGGGGGCCTTCAACAATCTCCCCATGACCGACGATGCCGGGACAGAACTGGATACCGATGACGCTACTGACCATTTGATGGTCAAGGTATCTGCGATTTGTGCCAGCTTGTCGGAAGCGCGCCCGGGATTCCTTCTGGAACTCCTGGCCCTGGTGGCGGTTGACAACCAGACATGGGATCTTGCCCGGGAGCCCAAACCCTTGTTTGCCTTGCGGATCGGGGTGTCGCTGTAGAGCTGTAGGCCGGTCCCAATCAGTCGTTTTTGGCAAAAAAACCGCTT
>JAHIVM010000473.1 GCA_018816665.1 Candidatus Zixiibacteriota bacterium | reverse complement strand
TGAGGCAGTAGCGGGAGGTGCGGGATGGCCGACCAGCGCCACTACATCGCTGAAGGTTACGACATCTATCGGGAAGGCAAACACGGGGGCCAGATTGGCGGTGAGGACAACCGTAAGGCTGAGTACGATGGCGGCCAGCATGAAGCGCATTCGCGAGAATCCTCCCTTGTTGTGACGACCGCTCAGGATATTTTCAAAGCGCTTGAAAATGCGCTTTTGTCCGGTGAGGGCGCCCGGCACAAGAGTGGTCCCCGTGCCGCTGGTAAGTTGTACGAGATGAGTGAGGCAGCGGGCGTATTCTCCCGGTTCTCCGGTTTTTCCGATCACCCAGTCATCGCAGGCAATCTCTCGCTCCAGCTCCATCTGTCGTCCGATCCAGAGTACGGCCGGGTGAAAAAACAGCAGGGCTGTGCATATCTGCTGGGTCAGGACGCCCCAATCATCGTGGCGGAGCAGATGGGCCAACTCGTGCATTACCACCACTTCCAATTCCCGGTTACTCAATTCGTGCAGCAGATCCCGGGGTATGAGGATGGCGGGTCGACCGAAACCGGCGGCCACCGGGTGGTCGATGTCCTCTGAAACAGCCAGGCGGATGCTCCGGCGTGGTGACAGTCGATTCAATCGGGCGTAGAGCCAGTAATACCGTTGGTCGTCGAGCGGCACGCAGGCGTGTTTCATCTTCAGTACGCGTCGATAGGCGCCGACCACCCGGGCGAGCAGCACCAGTGATACGGTCAGCCAGATGGAACAAAGGATCAAGGGAAGGAGCCCGAGAACGGCTTTGCCCGGATCGGTAGCTGGTTTCGCAAGGGGTCCGATGGGTCCTGTTTTTGTGGTCGGCTCAAGATGGAGAACCGGAGTCGCCGGTCTGGCGGTGTGGTGCGGTGTGGCCGCCCTGTCTGACGTATGCTGAGTGCGGGAGGTCGGTTCCGCTTGCGCATAGGCGGCCGCCGGCGAGTTCGCCGCCGCCATCATATCCGGTACAGCCAGGGTACCGTTGAGAAGGAAAGGCATGCCCGCAACAATCAGGAGAGTTCCCCACCAGAGCGCGTAGCGGGTGGCAGCGCCCATTGAGCGCACATACCGAAGTGTTACGGCCAGACCCAGCGTGAGCACCACGCCAACCCACAGGCCGTTGACCAGCAACTGGACGTTGCCGTGACACGATTTGCTGATGGCATCAAACAGAGGTTCCATAACTTCACCCTACCCTGAAGCGACAGGTCGACGTGGTCGACTATTTTTCGCGTTTTTCACTTTGCTGTATCATATCCCTGAGTCGCTGCAATTCCTCGGCGCTCAGGTGTTCGCTTTCGAGAACACTGAGGAGAAGCAATTCGGGAGAATCGTTAAAGAAACTGCTGACCATGTGCCGCACGGCCTTACGTTGGGCCTGATCGCGCGTGACCCGGGCGACATATACATGGGCCCGACCTTCTTTGCGACGCATCAGATGTCCCTTCTGCTCCAGAATCCGCATTGTGGTCAGCACCGTGTTGTAGGCAAGCCGGTTGTTGGGTCCGAGCCGCTCCACGACCTCGCTGACGGTGGCCGGTCCGCTGTCCCAAATCACGCTCATAATCCGGAGTTCAGCGTCGGTAAGCGTGGGTGATTTTTTCCGTGCCATAGCTTGCATTTCCTTGTATCCGGCCGCGGAGCGACTCCCGCGACCGGCGCCGGGATTACTCCTAATGAATTAGGACTTTGTGTAGTAGAGTATACGAAAGTTACCGGAAAAGTTGCAACTAATTAATTAGTTTTTGTAAAAGTCCTATTGATTGTCAGGTCGAGCACAAAGCCGGTCTTAGGCGGCCGGCGACCGGTAGTGACGTCGTTCCGAAGTCGGCAATTATATTTGCGACAGTGTTTGCGCCCATGCGGGCTATCCTTATATTCACAAAACGTGTAGAGGAGACGGGACGAGACGTGAGTTGGATAACTATTGTAGGGATAGCATTTGGTCTGGCGATGGATGCCTTCGCGGTATCGATCGTGGTGGGATCACGGCTTGACCATTTGTCGTTTCGCCGGATATTTCGTCTTTCTTTTCACTTTGGTCTGTTTCAGTTTCTGATGCCGATTGTCGGCTGGTTTCTGGGAAGCCGGATTCAGCACCTGATTGAAGCCTATGACCACTGGGTTGCATTCGGGCTGCTGGCGATCATTGGGGGCAAGATGGTGTATGATTCGCTGACTGCCGATGGCACCGAGGTTCTGGTTGATGATCCCACACGCAAGTGGACCCTGATTGTGCTGTCGATTGCCACCAGTATCGACGCCCTGGCGGTGGGGCTGAGTCTGGCCGTGCTCCAGGTGGAAGTGCTGACGGCCAGTGTGGTGATTGGTGTCATTGCCTGCGCCATGACGGCGATCGGAATGGCCTTCGGTCGTCGGCTGGGTGAGCGTTTTGGACACCGCATGGAATTGCTGGGGGGAGTGATCCTGGCTGGGATTGGTGTCAAAATCGTGTTGGAGCACCTGGTGTGGTAGACTTCTTCCCGTTGTATGACATCGACGATTCCGCAATCATGCTCACGTACAGTCTGAATTGTCAGTCAGCTATTTTGTGACGCTGAAGTACGTGCGGCTGGACCGGCCGGTTTCATCAACGCACAACAACCGGTGGTTTCCCGGCTCCGGCGGGTAAAACACGCGTCCTCCGGATTCACAGGAGGCAAACCAGACATCATCGAGGAACCAGTGTACTCGCCCGCTGGTCAGTTCGGCCGAGGCCTCAAACAAGATGGATTGATACTCGACCGGGATTCCGGAGACCAGTTCGAAGACGGCATCGGGTTCCGGGGACGTAATCACGGGCGTTTCCTCAGCCGTCTGAGAATTGCAGTCGGGGTGCAGTGGGGGGAGCGGCCGGGCCTGCCCCTGGGCGATCATCCAGGTGCTCAGGCGAGCCGGCCACTGGACCACGATCTGGGTATCAACCAGTGCTGTCGGCGCGCAGGCGGGCTGGAGGCGAAAGCCGGTAGCGCGATCTACAAAGAGCACGCGATGGACATCGCAGCCCTTCAGCGATGACACGCCGTCGATATATACCTCCCGGACTCGATGGCGGCAGGCGGGACCGGGCAGCAGACCGCTTACGGCGCAGACTTCGCGGGTTGCGATCCCGGGTGGCCGGTCAAACCAGTCTTTTTCGGTTGCCCCGGTGATTTCGTTGAACAGCTCGAGCATCAGCGGGGCGGCGGCCTCGGCGCCCACCAGGTACGGGGATCCCTCGGCGGAGAAATTGCCGGCCCATACTCCGATAGTGTAGACCGGCGTGCAGCCGACCGCCCAGGCATCGCGACGGCCGTACGACGTTCCCGTTTTCCACGCCACGGTGGGCATGCCGGTTGTCGACTCCCATGAGGAAGGCAGGACAGGGCGTTGCAGAGACGTGAGAATGTCGGTGGTGAGCCACGATGCTTCCGGAGACAGAATGCGGTACGCGGAGTCAACCGGGGCATCCAGAAGGTCTCGCACCGGGCGATACAGACCCTGCCGACCCAGGGTGGCGTACAGGTTAGTGAGTTCCAGTAACGATACCTCGGCACAGCCCAGGACCAGCGGAAGGCCGTACTCGGCCGGTTGTTTGTTGAAGGACGTAATACCGCCGGCAGTCAGCAGATTGTAAAAGTCGGTCAAGCCGACCTCCGCGGTGAGGTTGACGGCGGGGACATTGAACGACTGGATTAGAGCTTCATCGGCCCGGACGACACCGTGGTACACTTCATCGTAATTCTCCGGCGAGTAGCCCGCGTAGTTGACCGGGATGTCCTGGAGTCGGGACGACGGTGTGATCAGACCTATGTCGAATCCCGCAGCGTACACAAACGGTTTGAGCGTGGATCCGGGTGAGCGAAGAGAGCGGACACCGTTGATCTGACCGGAGTGCCGCTGGTCCTTGAAGTCCGGCGATCCCACCGCTGCCAGCAGATCGCCGGTGGCATTGTGGATCACGGCCAGTGAGAGATTGTGAATGCCGCGTTCCGTCAGCTCGGTGTGATAGGCGGTGGCCAGCCGCTCGCACAGGTATTGCAGGCGTCCATTTATTGTTGAGTTGATGGTCGACCGATCGGGATTACGGCCGGCGATATCGCGGGAGAAGTGCAGGGCCGTGGTGGGTCGTCCCTGTCGAGCCCTGGGCCACTCTTCTGCCAGGGCGGCCGCATGCTGGTCCGCGGTCAGGACACCCTGGTGGTGCAAATGATTGAGGATCGTATTGCGGCGTTCCCGGCAGGCGGTCGGGTGGCGGTCGGGACGGAAGCGATTGGGTGATGACGGCAGGGCAACCAGGATGGCAATCTCGGACCAGGTGAGTTCGGCCGGAGGTTTGTCGAAGTAGAAGGTGCAGGCGGCCCGGACACCATCGATATTGCCGCCGTACGGCGCCAGATTCAGGTACATCTCCAGCAGCTCATCTTTGGAGTAGGATAGTTCCAGTTGGACGGCGCGGAACATCTCCCGGACTTTTCCGGAATACGAGCGTTCTTTGGGTTCCATCATGCGGGCGATTTGCATGGTGATGGTGGACCCGCCCCGGACAACGTGACCGGCTCGCAGATTGTCGACTGCCGCGCCGATCAGTGAGACCGGATTTACTCCGGGGTGATAGTAGAACCATCGGTCCTCACAGGCGAGTATGGCTTCGATGAGGTGCGGTGAGATATCTGACAAAGCGACCGGCTGTCGCCAGTATGAGTCTGGTGACGCGAAGCAGGTCAACAGGTGACCGTCGCGATCGTACACAAATGAGGCATGTAACCGGCTGAGGTTCTCCGTGGGCAGCGGGAAGGCAAGGTGCAAAGCCAGAGCCGCAAGCAGAGCAGCCGGGAACAGCCAGAGTGTCACCCTGACTGTCCATTGCGCATGCCTGATGAGTGTTGCTGTCATCACGAAGTTTCCCCTGCTACCTTACCACGCGCAAAACCCCGGATGACGCACTGCCGGCAATGAGCGGATTGTACATGCACTCGGCACCCACGGGCGGGACGGTGAATTCACCGGCCGCGACCACCCTGAGGCTGTAATAGAATTCCATGGGTTTCCCGGGGCTCAGATTGGTAAACAGCAGCAGTCGATCGTCACGGATATCCTGATACGCGATATCGTGCGCCGCGTTCGGAATCCAGCTCAGCCGTGGAGTGGTTTTGAGTCGGGGGTTCTCGATTTCGAAGCCGGCCGGCAGCAGGTCGTTAACAACCACGTTGTACAGATTGTTGTCAATTGCTTCAGCCGTCACGCGGCACACGACCTGACTGCCGAGCCGCACCCGACGCAAATCCAGCGGGGCGCCATCGGGATCGAGGTATTCCCGGGAGACGCGCACACCGCGGGCAAACTCCTCCGGCGCATTGGTCAGCGGTATCCCGGATGTCTGCCAGAAGTAAAAGCAGGGACCATTACCATCGATAGCCAGCGTGACTTTCCGTCCGCCGATGTTGTCGCGAGCGCAACGGGAGTCATCGGTGGAGATGCTATACGAGGTGTCGTCAACGATTGTCACGGTGCCGGCGAAGTCGGGGACTGACTGGGTGTGGAAGTACTTGCCCAGCGCCATCAGGGCGAAGGCGGTTGACTGGGTAGTGTACCAGCGTCCGGTACGGGCGTCCGCCATCAGCGAATTGGCGAGTACCGCACAACCGGGGTTGTCCGGGTTGATTTGCAGGAGGATGTCCAGGAGAATGGCATTGGTCCGTACGCCGGAGCTGAAATTGCCTCCCGTCTCCGGATCGAAGACCTCGGGCTGGATGTCGACCGGCAGCAGCGCTGCGGCGTCATCGGCATACCCGGCCCGGTGCAACACGGCGGCCAGTTGATACCGTGAGTACGGTGGCAGAGCGTCGGTATTGAAGGACCGCAGGTAATTGACAATGCGTTGTTCGAGATCCCCCGAGCCGGCCAGAACAAACGCCGCATAGATGTTTACGGATTGATCGGTGATGCCGTCCTGGCCCCGGGCGATTTGCTTCAGCGTGTGTGTGATCGCTTTCGTGTGATCCGGGTCTACCGTGTAACCGGCAGCAGCCGCTTCCATGAGGCAGTGCGAGGCATACACCGATGTCCAGGGGTGACGTTGGGTAGTACCCGGCCAATACGGGAACCAGCCATCGGACCCCATTCTGCGGGAGAGTTTGTCAATACCTTCCTGGATGAAGTAGTCCGGTCCGCGCGAGGGCATAAGCTCCGGCTGTACGAAACGGGCGAGATCGCGGAAGTACAACAGTGGGAATACACCCGACGCAGTCTGTTCGGTGCAGCCGTACGGGTACTTCACCAGACTGTTTATGTTGCCGGCGAGGGTGACCGCCGAGAGAGATGACGTTTGCAGGACGGTCCTATCCGTGCCGGTCAGAAACGAATCGGGCAGGGTGAAACTCACCGTGTCATTGCTCTGCAGTACTCCCGAGGCGTGTTTGGTCATCAGCGGCTGACCGGGACGGTTAGGCAGTTCAACGGTGGTGGCGACGGTATCGGTGCCGGTTACGGAGTAGATGCGACAGGTCACCTTGCCCGGTTTTCGGGCAGCTGTCAGGGGAAACACTACTACTTCCTCGGCGCCGGGTGCCAGGGCAATGTTTTTGGAAGTATCGCCGGTTACACCGGCGGCGCCGGAGCAATCCAGATACACGGTAGCGTGCGTGAGAGTGTCGGCGTTGTTGTATACTGTCACCAGGGCATCAACTTTGTCGCCCGGAGTGAGAAAACGGGGGAGGTTTTCCATGAGCACAACGGCGTCGCGCACTTTCACTGGGTGGCTGGCGGAGCCGAAACGATCGCCGGTCGCCGCCACCGCCATCAGTCGCAGTTCGCCGGTGAACTCAGGCAACGAAAAGGAGGCGCGGGCCTCGCCGGAGGAGTCGGTGCGGACGATGCCGGACCACAGCGCGACCGGT
>JAHIVM010000036.1 GCA_018816665.1 Candidatus Zixiibacteriota bacterium | reverse complement strand
CAAAAGGCGACAGGGCCGGGCCGAGGAAATGTTTCCGGCGATGCAGCCAGCCGCGAAAATACGCCTCCAGCCCGCGAAACAGAATAACCGGTGCCAACAAACTCAGGAGGGTGAGACCGGTTGAGCGGGCCTCTTCGTTGAGGGTTGGGGCCAATGCGGTCAGTATTTCCCCCCGCAGCAGGAACACGACCAGGGAGAGACCACCAAGAATCGCCGCCAGGACGCCAAACCCCTTCCAGAACAACCTGCTCTCCGACCCCGGGGGCCAGTCTTCCGACCCCTGCAGGGCCGGAATAAGAGCGGTGGGAATAGCCGCGAACACGATAGCCGATACCAACTCAGGAATGGTGAAGGCCAGAATGAAGGTTTCCAGGATTGGGCTGGTCCCGAAAAGATCCGCAATGACGGCCTCGCGAAGGTAACCGATCGGGCGGCTGAGAATCCCGGTGGCGACCGTAATGATCGATGCGGTCAGCAGCGATTGCTTGACGAACCTAGAGGTCAACCTCACTCCTCGGCAATGATTCCGGCCATGCGGACAACCCTCGGACCGTTGTTCTGTCCGAACGATATCCTGCCTGTGACTTCTACCATACTATTAATGAATGGAAGCAACAAAGAGAAAAACAACCGCGAGACTACCGGCCCATCAATTCGGCCACCGTCTCGTGCAGGGCCGCCCGATAATGCAAACCGCCGATATCGGTCCGGCGCATGATGCGTCCGAATGTCTCGAAATCCGACCAGTCAACCAGGGTGACCGAGCGGATTTCATCGGTATCGGTGAATTCGAAATCCCCCTCCACATACCGGGCCAGGAACACAAACGAACGCCATTCCACGGAGTTTTCGCCCGACGTAAACACAGCGTCGGTCATCAGCAGGAATCGTTCCAACTCCACCCGGCAGCCGGTTTCCTCCCACATCTCACGCAACGCTCCGGCCTCGATACTTTCACCCGGCTTGATGCCGCCCGACGGCGCCCGGTACAGCTCCGGCGGATAGAAATGTTTGGCTATCACGATTATGCGATCGTCTTTGATCGCATACACCGTCACATCATGGTTCCGCCCGTGTTTCTGCGAGGACTGAATCCGGGCGACTTCCTCAGGCGTGGACTCAATCCGAAACGAGCTTGTCTCCGGTTCGCCGTAGCGCTCAATGACTTCGTCGAGTTGTGACTGGGAAACAAAAGCCATCTACAGCAACGCCTTGATTTCGGTTTGCAGAGGCAAAGTAGTGACCTCGACCCCCTCGTGGCTGATCAGGCAGTTGATCTCCGTGCGGAAGCCGCAGTCTTCCATGTAGATACCGGGCTCAATCGAGAACAAATGCCCCTGCTGCAGCCGACGACCGTCCTCGGTTTCCAGGTTATCAATATTGGGACCCGGACCGTGTTCATTGGCGGCAATGGAGTGTCCCGTGCGATGTGTGAAATACTGACCGTAGCCGGCTTGTTCGATCACCGCCCGACAGGCATCGTCAACTTCAGACCCGTACACGGGCCGTCGACCGATATTCTCCCTCAAATACGCCACGGCGGTGTCGCGCGCCTGGGCCAGGACCTCAAAAATCTCCGTGTATTTGGCCGGGATGTCCCGGCGGGCACCCGCGTAGGCCATCCAGGTGATGTCACCGTACACACCGTAGTCGGTTTTCATTTTGCCCCAGAGGTCGATAAGTATCAGGCTGTCTCTTTTGATTGGCGATGATGCCGCCGCAGTGGGATCATAATGCGAGTCACCGGCATGGGCGTCGACCGAGCAGTTCGGACCAAACACCGTCATCATGTCGTATTCATCGAATTTCTGACGGATGAACTCACAAACATCGAACTCCGTAATAGCATTACCGTCGACCAACGCCTTCCGGATATACTCGTGGGTCAGTCCCATGATCTCAACACAGTTGTGCGAGGCCACCCGGCAGGAGGCGATTTGCTCGGGGGTCAGGCGGGCCTGGAAATTGGCCACCAGATCGGCCGAGGAAAAAATCTCCAGCCCCAGGTCGCGAACAAACTCAATGGTACCGGCATCAACCAAACCGATATACGGCAACCGTCCTTTGGGAGAGTACTCCATGGCGACCCGCCGACGGCCGCTCAGCAGTTTTGCGAGTTCTTCCTCGAGCTGCTTGTAGCCTTTGTACAATATGATGCGGCCGGGCAGGCCGGCGAATTTCGCTCCTTCGACCGGGTTGACCAAGCCTACCGGTTCGCCCTCTGAGGGAATAAAATAGAAAAAGCGACGGGTCAAATGGCTGGTGAGACCGAGCACGGACACGGCGATATCGTTGCGGGCGTGAAAGTCGGCCATCAGCCAGCCGCCTAGTTCATGTTCTTTCAGGTATGCCTGGATCTTCTCGAGTTGCATAATTGTGACCTCCAATAATCTGAAACATAGCACAAAAGATACAGTAACTCAAGAGGAGCGGCGGGACACAATTCTTGACAGGTTGTGGGACCCGTTCTAGATTGCCTCGGGTTCAAAAGGATAGCATGGGTATACACATTGTCATCACCGGGGCGCCGGCATCGGGGAAAACCGTCTTTTTTGAGCGTCTGAAGTCCGAGCCGTTTACCCGGGGTTTTTTGTTTTTTGATGAGCTGGCTCGTGCCATCCTCACTGAGGACCCGGGCTGGCGCGACAACTGGGCCGCCTTTCACCACGAAATATACCGTCGCCAGGTCGAACGCGAACGCACGGTCGGGCGCCGTTCATTCATATCCGATCGCGGGACGGTTGACGCTTTTGCGTTTCACCCGGAGTCACTGGACCAGTTAGGGACCACCCTGGAGCGGGAATACGCCCGGTATACGGCGGTCATTCAGCTCGGGAGCGCCGCCGCAATAGGTCCGCCCTATTATGTGACGGATACAATTCGAAACGAATCGGTCGATGAAGCCCGAAAAATCGAACGTGCGATTACATCGGTCTGGAATAACCATCCGGGGTACCAGTATATAGATGCCGGGGTGGCCTTTGAGGTCAAATATGCGGCATTTCGACGGGTTGTGATGGAGCATAGTATCCGGGTTAACATTTGACGTTTTTGGACGTCTATATGGATAACCGGATGTAAATAGAGAGGATATATACCGTGCGACAGTGCTTTACCGTACTTTTTACCGTCCTGCTGCTATTTGTTGTCGGCGCTCAGGCCGAATCTGAGTTCCTGAAGCAATTTAACGACAAATACGGCCAACTGGGCTCTGACCTGGCCTCCAAGCCGCCGGCCGAAGTGGCGGAAATCAGTAATTTCGTTTACCAGAAGGACATTGCCACCTTCACCTTCACCGAGGGGAAGCTCTATCTGCTGCGCCATCTGGAAGGACGGCCTACCACGGCCATCTTTTTGGGGGCGGGACATGCGACCATTGAGATTCCCAATCACTCGGAGCGATTGTCGCTTGAGTTTGCCTCCGGCAAACCGGCGGTCAATGACACCTTTGAAGTAGCGTTCATCAACTTTGCCGATGATTTCGATTTGCGGGTTAAAGAGAAGTTTACCTTTGAGGAATCATCGCTCGGCTGGCGGGAATTCAACAAGTCGCAGCAGGGTGAGTTTTTCTTCAAGCCCGTGGTCATGCACACCTATGACAACTACTTCCAGTTGCTGCGGTCGGTGTATGAACGGGCTGAGGACGGTTACTTCTGGATCGATTTCAACCGGTACGTATATTCGTTCGATCCCAACCGACCGGAAGAAGTTGTTGTGGCCTACGAGTATGAAGGCGGAGACACGGACCCGACCAACGGAGCCGTGCTGCAACGCAGAGAGCATGCCGTTTACGATGATTCTCTGCTGTCTGCCATTCCGTATCCCACCACTATTCTCTCCAAAAGCGGGACGCTGACCATGACCGGTCTTGACGGTCAGGTTATTGATCAGGCAGTGATTGATGTCACACTGCAGATCAACGCAGATAGTCTGCGGTTCATGTCGTTGTTTTTGCACAGTAATCTCGATGTTGATTCGGTGCTGTACCAGGGGCGCGCGATAGACTTCAAACGTCGTAATGATCTCACTCTCCTGGGCATTATCATGCCGGTGTACATGTATGCGGGGGACACCATTACGCTGACCGTGTGTTACCACGGCAAGGACTACCGCCCGGCGTTGCCGTTTGCGGAAAACCCGGCGCCGTCGGCTCACGATATTATTCTCGATGTTCCCAAAGGCTTCAACTATCTGGCACCCGACCTGGAGCAGGTGGAGTCACCGTCGGGCAAACGCACCTGGTTTGCCTCGCGGCCGACAACGCCGATGCGTATGTACGAATTTCAGCCGTATGCGACCGGATTTGATACTATCGGTGTTACCACGCCGGCCGGGATCCAGCTTGAGTTTCTCAAATCAAAGGCCATAAACAAGAAAAACGATGAGCACTTCATTCCGGACGAGTACTATCGGACAACCTCGGCTTCGGCGGTTGATTTCCTGGCGGGTCAGCTGGGACCGCCGCCGAATATACCCGAGATCTGGATCTACCCGAAGGTCGGCGTGTCAATGCCCGGGATGATAGGTATTCCGCAGGTGAGGCAGTTGATCGACGGCACCGGCGGGTTGGCGATGTCGGCCGGTAACATGTTCGCCCGGCAATGGTTCGGCGCCCTGATGCGCCCGGCCTCAGACCGCGAGTACTGGCTTCTGGATGCGGTCCCGGACTATCTCTCGCTGATGTGTGCGGGGGCTGTCCTGGAACCGGGGGTGACCTTCACCGAGCTGGCGTTCCGACGAAATTCCGTTTATGATACCCTGGGCATGGATGCCGATAAACCTCTGGCCTCCGGCACGCGGGTGAGCGGGTTACATCGGGTGAACAAAGGCACCTGGGTGCTGCACATGCTGCGGTACCTGATGTATGACCTGGAGAGTCATTCCGATCGTACGTTTTTGCGTTTTCTGGCCGAGTTGAAAGTCCACACCACGTTGAAAACGTTCAGCAATCACGATATCATGAAGCTGGCCGAAAAGCACTACGGCGGTCCTATGGACTGGTTTGCCGGGCAGTGGTTGTACGGGCGGAATATCCCCGAGTACGAGGTGAATTATTCGGTTGAGGATCGCGGTGGGGAGTCCTGGGTGACGGCGGATGTGACTACCCAGAAAGTCGCTGTGGATTTCAAGATGCCGGTGGTTGTGGCGGTTCGGTTCGATGACGGTCAGGTGTCGTATCATCGCCCGATGATCGAGGGATTGCAGGACACATTTGAACTGGGACCGTTTGCGACGGCGCCGAAGGAGATTGTGTTTAACGAGTTTTACAGTGTGTTATCCAAAGACAAGGTGCACAAGAAGTAGCGGGACGAATTTGTAATGGCACGGTGACCCCGTCTTTCGCAAGGAAGGCGGGGTTTTTTTGGGGGGGGATCTGGACTGGTGGCACATCATGATGGGTTCAATCCGGATATACGACGGATCATTCCAAACGACGCTCCAGCGTCGTCATTCCTGCGT
>JAHIVM010000472.1 GCA_018816665.1 Candidatus Zixiibacteriota bacterium | reverse complement strand
TTTCCAGTACCACTCGGTATACAGGGCCAGCGGCAGATTGATTCTCGCCAACTCCCGCGCCAGACCGGACTCCAGAAACTGCTCATAATGATTGTAGACATCGGTCTGGGACATTTCCAGATACTGCAAAAACTGCTGACGGACATCTTCGGGCAGTTCTTTTTTGGATCGTCCCTGTTTGTTTGAGGCCGACTGGTATCGCAGCTCATCCTCATCGGGACGGAAAAACTCGTCTTTCATCACCGAGTAGCGCCCGGAGAGTTCGTTGACATTGGCCGTGCGATGGCGGATCCACTGGCGGGCGACAAAAATCGGCAATTTCACATGGAATTTGAATTCGACCATCTCGAGCGGCGAGGTATGTTTGTGCCGCATGAGGTAGCGGATAAGGCCGCGATCCTCGGATATCTTTTTGGTGCCCTCGCCGTAGGAGACTCGGGCGGCCTGTACGATAGCCGAGTCGGAGCCCATGTAGTCGACCAGCCGGACAAAGCCGTGGTCGAGGACTTTGAATTCCTTATCCAGAAGCGCGTCGGCCTCGGGTATATGGGTATGCGCCATGCGTTCTCCTGATATCGAGGTTGTGGGGGGAATATACGGGGCTGGACGAGCGGGTGCAAGGGGTGGAGTTAGAATGTGATTGACGGTTCCTGTATCTGGCCTTAGATTTGACTGGGTCTGAATTTGGCAGAGGAGGGGCGCAGAGACGAACTGGGGGAGCCGTGATTTCACTACCGCCAAGCAGTCGGAGTCAGCTCAGTTGGCACAAATTCGAGCCGAGTGGGGTTGATACTTGGAAACTGGTGTTTCCCACTTACTATGCAGAACTGTTTCAGGACCAAACGACGTCTATCCTACCAGACAGACACGTTCATTGGCGTAGGTCGTCGACGGGAAAACAGAAGTTTGCGTATCTGACAGGATTGAGTGAAGACGACATCAGCCGAATAAGGTGCTTCGTATCTGACTATCAAGATCATGTAGTTCTCAGCACTCCAAAGTGCTTGCCCAGTCATCTGCGAGGGGCCGCCGATTCGTGCCTAGCACTCGCCTTCAACTTCTGCCGCGACGCGCAGCAGAATATAGTGCACACTCCAGTGGGCGCGCAGGTCTATGGAGTCAAGTATGGAGGGCAACCGCATCTGATTCCCGATTTGGTCGATCGGCTGGCTGCAGCCTTTGCCCGTGTGCCCCTGAATGGGTACGGAAGGGAATATGTCCTGAGCTACATTCCCATCTCAGCCAGCAAGACGAATGACCTTCCGGAACAACTAGTAACGCAGCTGTCCGTTCAGCTCGCCGAACGGTCCTTTTTCCGGAAGGCCGACTCAGTAGTCAGACCCACTTTAAATGGATCAAAGCCTGCATTCAAAGACTTGCCGGTGAACAGAAAATTCGAAGAATGGGGTCGCATTTACCACGAGGATAGTGTTACTTTGTCACAATCAGTTGAAGACTGCGTTGTATATGTGATTGACGATCTCTATCAATCCGGTGCTACCCTGTGGTCTTATGCCCGTTTTCTCAAGGATATGGGGGCCAGTGCCGTCAGAGGTCTCGTGTGTGAAAAATCGTGGAGCGACGGAGATAATCGGTGACTGAAGATCTGGCCATATTGTACTTGATGCGCTCGCCGGGTATTGGCCCTCGGACGCTGTGCCGATTGCTGGGCCACCTTAGAGCTGCCAACGTCACTGCGGTGGAGTTCCTCCGTTTGCCCGCCGGTGATCGAGCAGAGGATTTCGACTTGAAACCCGAGATTGCAGCAAGTATCGAATCGAGCAACTCGGAAGCAGAGTTGCTGTATGCAGCCCTCGAAGCTCATGCTGTTCGGATGCTGGTCATTGGTGCGGATGACTATCCCAAACGTCTGAACGCTGTCTTGGGTGACACTGCGCCGCCAGTCCTGTTTGTTCGCGGTAACCTAGAGTTGTTGGAGGTTTCAGCGGCCGGATTCTGCGGCTCGCGAAAAGCATCCGCCAAGGGGCTTGAGATAGCTGCCGAGACGGCTGGCTTGCTAGCTCGACGTGGCGTCAACATTGTCAGCGGTTACGCTGGCGGAGTAGATCTGGCCGCCCACACGGGTGCGCTGTCGTCCGGCGGAGCTACTACGTTTGTGCTGGCGACAGGAATCCTTCACTACACACAGAAATCTGCGGTGGCCGGTTATCTCTCCGATGACAACCATCTGGTGATCTCTGAGTTCTCCCCACGTCTGGGTTGGTCCGCGCACAACGCCATGCAACGGAATCATACCATCGTCGGACTGACCGACCTGATGGTCTTGGTGGAATCTGGTATGACAGGCGGCACCTTTGAGGCCGGCAAAGTCGCGCTGCGACATCAACATCCGCTCTACGTTGTCGCTCCCGGAGCCCGCGGTGATACCGCCGCCGGGAATGTCTACTTCCTTGAAAGAGGGGCTAGGCCGCTGATGGTTGAGGCTGATGACCCAGTAGCCGTTGATGAGCTCATAACGGTGCTCGACGAAGGCCAAATCGAGACACGGCAGACCAACCTATTCCCCTAACCCCCCCACTTGC
>JAHIVM010000471.1 GCA_018816665.1 Candidatus Zixiibacteriota bacterium | reverse complement strand
GGGATGAAGTAGCCGAGCAGCCCGCCCAACACGACGCTCAGCAGCATGCCGATCATAATCAGGTTTGATGATTTACGTATCATTACCAATCCAAAACAAGCGGATCTGCGGTCCCATAAGTAGTGTGTTGTTGTGCGGCCGCCGCCTCGCAGATCCGTCAGTGATCTTTGCTTCTGCGCGCCAAATCGCGGCGGTCGCTCATGGGCCGGTCTTCTGCCGGCCTTCCTCGGTGACTTAGCCCGTTTAACGGCGCGTCTGACTCTGAGGCGGCACCCTGCCGCCAGCCACCGGATATTGCATGGCCCCGTTTCGTCCCAAACTGGGCCAGTTTGATAACTTAGACCAGAGTAATGGTATTTGCAAGGCTTTTCTAGCCCCCACCACTCATCCCGTTAGAGGACAAAAGCTTAGCGGAAATGTCACCTCGCCCCGACCAAAAAACTGCTATCGATCAAGATCCTGGCCGAGCCTCAGCAGGCTGTCGGTCTTCCCCACCACCACAAGAACATCGGCGGGAGCCAGGACGGTGGACGGTCCGGGGTTGATATCCATTTTGGCATTCTGCTTTTTGACCCCGATAATGGTCACACCGTAGTCCTGTTTCAACCCCGACTCGGCCAGCGTTTTGCCGGTCAACCGGCAGTCTGCCGGAACGACCATCTCTTCAACCATCAAACCTTCATTCCCCACCGAGGCCATGTGCATGAAGTCCACCACATGCGGCTGCAACGCGGCTTTAGCCATTCGGATACCACCGATGACATGCGGGATGACCACGTGATTGGCTCCCGCCCGCAGCAGTTTCTTTTCGCCTTCTTCATAATCTGCCCGGGCAATTATCTTCAGGTCGGGATTCATGTGCCGGGCGGTCAGCGTCAGGTATACATTCTGAGCCTCGTCCGGCAAAGTGGATATCAGCGTTTTGGCCCGGTCGATACCGGCCCGAATCAGTACATCATCCTCGGTGGCGTTGCCGTGGAGAAAAAGCACCTTCGACCCCAGGGTGGCATCGGTTAGATTCTCTTCCTTCTCGATCACCACAAAGGGCACGTTCTGGGCCAGGAAATCCTGGACAACCTGACGCCCAACCCGACCGAAACCCGCAATGATATAGTGATCGCGCATTCTCTTCAGTCTGGACTCCATTTTTCTCCTCGCTACCAGATGCGTGAAGTGTCCCTCAAGCACCTGCTCGGCCAGCACCCGGGCCAACGATGCGGCGATGACCACGCCAAACACAATCAGGATCACCACAAAAAGTCGGCCATGCGGATGCAACGGTGAGACCTCACCAAAACCAACCGTCGACAACGTGATGATCGTCATATACAGGGCATCGATCGGATTCATGTTCTCCAGCGTGATGAAACCGACGGTTCCGAACGCAACCACCAGTATCACGCTGAGACCGACTATTATCAGTTTCCGGGTGGCGCTGATACCTTGATACGAATTGAAGTTTTCCATATTCGACGCCATATATAACCGATTCGGACCCCGATGCCACAAAAACTTCATGGTTCCGGGTTCCCGGGGCGGTTCCGATGTTTTATTTGTTGACGATTGGTCGCCGGGGTAGTAGCGATGGATCCTATGAATACGGCAGCACCACAATCCAGGCTCAGGACATTTGTCCGATACCATCTCCCCTTGATACTGTACAGCCTGGCTATCCTGCTGGTGTCGTCCATACCGAACTTTAGAGTCCCGTTGGTGCCCTTTCACGGCGCCGACAAGGTCGCCCACTTTCTTGAGTACGCAGTCTTTGCGGCTCTCTGTTTTCGGTCGTTTGTGCACCTGTCCGCAAGAATTACCCGGAACGGCGCTTTCTGGTGCTCGGTTGGTTTTCTGCTTTTGTTTGCGCTGGTGGACGAAAGTGTGCAACGGTTTACACCGGGACGTCAATCGGACCTGGTGGACTATGTTACGGACCTGTTGGGGGGACTGCTGGTGTTGATCGTCCTAAGAGTCCGAAATGCTTCCAGGACAAGCATCTAGAGAGCTGCAAGCAGGACCCGTCGATCAGTGTCCCGAGCAGCCTAAACGCTTGACATAAGGCCGTTTTATCGTATATTCGAGGTGGTTGATAAGGGGAAAAGTTGCCTTGCGCCTATTACCGCATATCCCTTTAATTCGCCTCAAAATGGTCTAACATTACTGGGTTGACTACAAAATCTCTCGTAACGCAATGGGAAACAACCTGTTGTACATGTGTTTTGGTAACTCTCGGGGTACCCGTACTCCCTTGATGTGTCGAAAAACGTCAGCCGGGCGAATTGACCGATACTCGTCAACTGCCCCTGAATGCAGCTCGGCAGGCGTTTCAACCCATGAGCGGAATCAGTTGGATTCCTGCTGTTGGCCACGATTTTGCTAGTAGATTGCCGGAGGACCGCCTGGAGGGGTCTCTCCGCTTTACATTGAATAAACGTAGTGAGACAGATTTTCATAAACAGTAAGGAGGATTGTTAGGAAATGAACCGCAAGACAGTCTTTTTGACGGCATTGCTTGTGGCCCTCATGAGTGTCTCCGCTTTTGCCCAGCAAGATGCAAATGATGCTGGTGTCGCGGATACGGCATTCATCGTTCTGAACACGCCGGCTTACGGTGCAGCCGACCTTACCGGTTCGGTTGACTTGTATTTTTACAACGATGTTCAGTATGTGGCCAGTGCCACCATTGGTTTCCACTGGGATAACCCGAATCTCCAGATGGACTCAGCGGTAGTTTCGCCCGAGGCGATTGCCGCATTCAACCTGCAACGATTTGTCTGGTACGGCAACAGCCTCGCCCTGACCAACACCAATCAGGCCTTCCAGTTTGGTGGCTTCCGCATTTCCGGCGACGGTCTCGCCCCGGATGCGGCCGCTCCTTCGCTGATCTGCTCGTACTACTACACACTCAGTTCCTGGAACGAAGGTGATCAGATCTGCATTGACACCTTTCAGTTCTCACCGGGCTCCGGTCTGAAGTTTGTAGACAATACCAACATCGGTTACATCCCGCGCTGGGGCGGAGAGCTGTGTGTTCCTGAGATTGAAGAATTCAATCTGGCCGTTGATCCCACGTCACTGTCGTTCAGCGGTGTCACCGGCGGCGATAACCCCGCTTCTCAGGAGTTTGATGTCACTGAGGCCGGCGGCGGGAGTATCGCTTACACGGCCTCAACCGATGCCACCTGGATATCACTCACTGGAGGCGACGGCACTACGCCCGGCGCTGTCACGGTTGATGTGGATATCACCGGCGTACCGGCGGGCAGCTATACGGATTCGATCCAGGTTGCGTCGGCCGCCGCTATCAACAGCCCCCTCTGGGTAATGGTCGACCTGACGGTCGAGCAGGGCAACCGCGCCCCGGTGCTGGAAACGATCCTCGATCAATCCACTGATGAAAACGTTGAGCTTACTTTCGGCGCCTCGGCTACCGATCCCGACGGCACTGTCCCTGCCCTCACCATGGCGGGAACACCGACCGGTGCGGTATTCACGGACAATGCTGACGGCACGGCCGGTTTCGCGTGGACACCGACTTTTGATCAGGCCGGTGTCTACCCGGTTTCGGTTGTTGCTTCCGACGGCGAACTGGCTGATACCGCTTCATTCACGATAACCGTTATCAATGTCAACCGGGCTCCGGAACTGGCCGCGATCGGCAGCCAGATGGTCAACGAAGGTGAAGCCCTTGAGTTCACCGTCACGGCCACCGATCCCGACGGCACCACGCCGGCCTTCTCGGCCGAGGGACTTCCCACCGGTGCCGGCTTCACGGACAACGATGACGGAACTGCGTCTTTCGCGTGGACGCCCGACAATTCCCAGTCCGGCGTATACGATGTCTGGTTTATCACGACCGACGGCGTACTCGCCGACTCGGAACTGGTCACGATTCAGGTAATCGACATGGACGGCTTTGTGGCCACGCCGAACGTGCTGACTTTCAGCGCGGTCGCCGAAGGTCCCAACCCTGACCTGCAGAGCTTTAACCTGGCTGTCAGTGACGGCTCGGTGGTAGGCTTCAATCTTGAAGAAACCGCTGACTGGTTCGCGCTCGGCACAGTGTCCGGTGTCACTCCGGTCGATGTCGACGTTACGGTTGACATTACGGGTCTGGCCGCGGGATCCTATAACGACTCAATCCAGGTCATCCCGGTTCTGCCGGAAGGCACCAGGCTGGTCGCCCTTGCTCCGGATGAAGTCGAGCCGATCTGGGTTTATGTCAACCTGACGGTTGTTGCTCCGGAGCGCAACCTGGTGGTTGATCCGACCGCTCTTAACTTCACGATTTCCGAAGGTGATCTCGCGACTGGCGACCTGACGCTTGACGTCAGTGAAGCCACCGGCGCTGCGATAGCCTACACGGCCACTACCGGCGGCATCTACCTGGCCCTGTCGGGCGATATCGATGCCACAACTCCGGGCACGGCTCTGGTCAATCTGACCGCCGCCGCCTTTGACCTGGCGCCGGGAATGTACGTTGATACGATCACAGTTACTGCCGAGGCCGACAATTCGCCGGTAACGGTACATGTCAATATCGAGGTCACACCCTGCCCGGTGCTTCAGCCCGCGCAGCTCGTGCTCACCGACACCATTTTCGCCGGTGAAACCGCCGAAATGACCGCCGAACTGAACATTACATCTTCGGGACCGGGCGAACTCGACTGGGTCGCCGGCCTGACCGAGGCCTTCACCATGTCGGCCGAGAGCGGCACCACGCCGAGTACTGTTCAGGTATCGTTCGCACGCATGTACTCCGAGGCCGGCTCCTTCCAGGAGATCTCGTATGTCGAATCCCCGGCCACGGATGTGAATACCTGTACTTCGCAGATCGAGTTGATCGCCAATGTGGTGGTCTTCCGTCCGCCGAGTGCCGACACCGTGATCGTGGTAAACACGCCGGCTGTCCCGGGTATGAAGGTTGAACTGCCGATTCTGTTCACCAACTCCTGCCCGCTGACCGGTTTGTACCACCACCTGATGTGGGACGCCACAAACATGCATCTTGACTCCGTATCGTTTGACGGTTCGGCCGTCGAGTATGTAACGGACAAACAGGCTGCGATCAACTTTGATCGTGACCGCCTCGTTCTGAGCGCCAACGTTGGCAGCCAGGGAAATGTCGCCCCGGGTTCGCTGCAGACGCTCGCCAACCTGTACTTCAGTCTCTCGTGTGAGATAGCCGACGGTGAATATCCGATCAGCCTGGTTGATCCGGATACCGCCCACTACTTCCTGCGCGACTGTGGTACCGGTGAAGAAATGGAATTCCCGGAGTTTATCCCGGGCAACATCGTGGTAGGCTCCGCCTCCAACTTTGTCTGTGGTTACGTGGTTGAACCGGACGGCGACAACTACGTCGAGGTTCCGGGCGCCACGGTAGAACTGTGGGCCGACTTCCCGATCGACGGTCCGATCATGACGACGTCGTCGTCGGCCATCGGTTCTTTCGCCTTTGACTCTATCATGGTCATCCCGTTTGACCTGTATGCATACAAAGCCGGGTATTACCCCGGTAAGGTCGAAGATATCAACTTCGGCGAAAAGGGTGTCATGATCGTGCTCGAGCCGCTGCCGGATCTGGTTGAGACCAGCCAGTGGGTCGACTACTACTGCCCCGATGCCAACAACCTGTTCCTCGGCGGGCTCGTACCGACCGGCGCCGTGGTTGAGGCCTGGGTGGTCGACGTTCTTGTCGGTCAGAAGGTAGTTGAAACTCCCGGTCAGTACGGCTTCATGCCGGTGTATCGCGCCAACGATGAGTTCGGCGATCCCGGTGCCGTGGCCGGCCAGACAATCAGCTTCACCATCAACGGTCTGCCGGCGACGGCCGACGGTGACGTGGTGTATCCGGCCGAGTACGCTCAGGTGCCGGTTTGCCTCGAGGTTCGCGGTACGCTCGAAAAGAACTGCACGCTGTTCGAGGGCTGGAACCTGGTGTCCTGGAATGTCAACACTGACGTTGACGACATTCTCACCGTCCTGTACCCGATCATGGATTATGTCGACGTAGTCCTCGGATTCGAGCAGGGCGCCCTGACTTTCGATCCCGACCTACAGGCGTTCTCGACGCTCTGGATGGTTGACCATCTGAGCGGCTACTGGATCAAAATCAAGGATATCGATCAGATCGACCTGACCCTCATGGGTCTGCCGGTTCCGACCGCCACGCCGATCCCGGTTGCCGCAGGCTGGAACCTGGTCAGCTACCTCCCGGAATTCGACATGACGCCGGAAGAGGCGCTGGTCAGTCTGGGTGGCGATCTCCTCTGGACGTATGGTTTTGATACCGATGGTATGAAGGTATACCAGCCCGGTGCCGGTTCCTTCAATACCCTTGACGTCATGAATACCTGCAACGGTTACTGGGTCAAGATGTCCACCGGCGGCGTACTGGTGTATCCGGATGCTCCGGGTGAAGAGCCGGTTGCCCCGCTCGGTATCAGTCCGCTGGCTGCCAAAAACACCAATGGTGTTGTAGCTTCCACGAACTGGATTGACCTGTACTCGCGCAAGCTGACGCTCGACGGCGAAACTGTCGCCGCCGGCGCTATTGTCACTGCTCACGCGGTTGACAATGATCAGTTGCTGGGTCGTTTCGAGATGGCTGTCGACGGTCAGTTCGGCTTCATGCCGGTGTACGCCGACGGTGCCGGAGAAACCACTCTGAGCATGCGCCCGGGTGATGAGTTCTACCTGCAGATCGACGGTGTTGCCACTGCCGAGACGTTTGAGTGGACCGCCACCGGCGCCCGCGTTGAGCTGGCTGCCCTGACCGGCGCCAACGGTATCGAGGTACCGACCACGTACGGTCTGTCGCAGAACTATCCTAACCCGTTCAACCCGTCGACCAACATCGGTTTCGCGATGCCGGTCGCCGGTATGGCCAAGATCGAGGTATTCAATATCCTTGGTGAGCGTATCGCTACGCCGCTCAACGGCGCGGTTGATGCCGGTCTTCATACCGTGGTCTGGGACGGACGGAATGATTCCGGAGAGCCGGTTGCCTCAGGTGTATACTTCTACCGCTTCAGTGCCGATAACTATACCGAAGCGAAGAAGATGATGCTTCTGAAGTAGGACGTTGAAATCTATGTGTTGCCCGGCCGGTCTACGCCGGCCGGGCGCTGAAATAACGGTGATATGGTGAAAAAACTACTGGTAACATTTCTCTGTACGGCGGCGCTGGTTGTCGCTCTGGCGGGCGTTTCCTCGGCTCAGGTACCCACTCCGTGGGCGACCATGTTTGCGGATACGTCCTACAGCAGCACTATCAACGGTGAGCTGCTTCCGATCGGTACTATTATTGAGGCCTATGACCCCGACGGTGTCCTTTGTGGAAAGGACACGGTACAGGTTGCCGGCGCCTTCGGATTCATGCCCGTCTACGGAGACGATTTGAGCGGCACCCCGGCCCTTGATGAAGGAGCCGAAACCGGTGACCCGATCACGTTCAAAGTCAACGGCAAAACCGCCGTGGCCACCGGCGATGTCACCTGGCAGGATCAAACCTCCAAGTACATCACCCTGGCGACGTCGGCAACAGTCGCAATTACGGCTATCGACCTTCCGGCCGACGAGCTTATCGCTCCCGGCGACACGCTCCAGTTTCGCGTCGATGTCCGTAACGACGGCGACGGCCTCGACTTTTACGGGGTCAAGCTGACTATGTCGGCGCCCGGTGGGACCACCAACTTCGACTGGGAAGCCCTGGAACCCGACAGCTCGGTGTACGCGACGCCCAACGAGACGGTGTCCGTCTATTTCTCGGTAAAGGCCCCATTCTTCAATGATCATCAGGTGGACACGGTGACGTATACGGTTTATTCCAACGTTGACACCACCGTCACGGTCGTCGGCAGCGTTGTCCTCGACCTGACAATCACCGATGTCGATGATCCCGACAATCTGCTGCCGGGCTCATTTGCGCTGTATCAGAACTACCCGAATCCGTTCAACCCGACCACGACAATTGCCTTCAATCTGTCGAGTTCGGCCGATGTCCGCCTGGATATCATCGATATCCTCGGGCGGATAGTGGAAAGCCGCGACCTGGGTATTCTGTCGGCCGGTGAGCAGCGGATAGCTTTTGACGGTTCCGATCTAGCCTCCGGTGTGTACTTCTATCGCGTGCAGGCCGACGCCCACGCGCAGGTCAGGAAAATGATCCTGTTGAAGTAACTGCCGATTGCAACACGGTTTACGATTCGACCCCGGCTTCGGCCGGGGTCTTTTTTTTCTTCTTTTTTGTTGTCCCCTCGCCCAAGCCGTCCGATATTGCCCCAAGAGCACATGTCAAACCTCTTTCACGTGGCTCAAAGCGGGCATTCAGGCAACCGGACTATCGGAAAGGACAAACCACGGGTGTCATTACAGACTAAAGTTGCCTCCCGAACCGATGTAGGGCTGGTACGGGCGGGCAACGAAGACTACCTGCATGTGGATCGGCAACATCAAGTCTACGCCGTCTGCGACGGCATGGGCGGCCATCAGGCCGGCGAAGTTGCCTCCATGACGGCTTCCGAGACAATCCAGAAGGTGTTTTCATTTTTCGGCGATCAGGTACTGAAAGATACGCGCCTCGATTTTGGACGGCCTCTGCCCCAATTTGGTGACCTTCTTCTGAGATCCATCCGTCTTGCCAACCGGGCCATTTACAGTCGGGCCGCCAACAGCGAGCAATTGTCCGGCATGGGCACGACTATTGTCGCGGTCGCATTTGAAGCCGACATCATGTTTGTCGCCCACGTGGGAGACTCTCGCGTGTACCGGCTGGATGAGCGGAACCTCACACCGCTCACCCGGGACCATTCGTGGATCGAGGAAATTCAGGAATCGCAGAAACTGACGGCCGAGGAAGCCAGCGCCGTGGTGGGTAAAAACGTCATCACCCGCGCCCTCGGGGTTCGGGAAAATGTCGAGATCGATTACCGCATCGTCAAAGTCAAACCGGGAGACAAGTTCATCCTGTGTTCCGACGGTCTCTGCGGGTTTGCCGATGACGACGAGATCTTTGAGGTCGCCGACAAACGTCGCGATGACCTGCAAGGCATAGTCGGCGATTTGGTGCAGATGGCCAATGACCGGGGCGGTTCGGACAATGTCACGGTGATTGCGATCGAGGTGGAAGGGGTCGATGAGTCGCCGCTCCCCGAACTGGAAGTCCAGACATTGGGCAACGAAAGTCAGGAAGCACTCCGCGGTGCCGATGCCTGGCTGGAGGAACTGGCCGATGTCCAGGTGGACGATGATGACGATGCAGGCCGCGACGAGGAGGGCGGCGGCGGGACCAATAAATTTCTCGTAATCGGGATATTTGTGATTTTTGCCGCGGTGGCCGCGGTGATTATCTGGATGCAGTTCGGCTGATCCCGTCAATCGAACTGCATCGCTGCAATTCCCCTCAATATTCCTGACCCATCATTGACATACGAAGTGCTGTCCCGATATACGTCTGCCTCCAGGATGTTTTGTCGGTTTTGTGTGACCGGGTCGGCCTATTGATTTCGCGTGGCCGGGCTGGCTTACTGATATCGCGTGACCGGGCTGGCTTGTCCAGCCCGGGGATGGCTGGATCAGAACCAAGTCATGACACCCAGACCCGGTGTTGAATCCCGGTCAAAACAAGTTTGACCGGGCCACCCGGACGGAGACATCCTCCAATACTAAGACCGGTCACGCCACGGGCGCGCAGGCAGCTTGCTGGCCGGGAGACATCTACCACCCTATGACCGGCCGGCTTTATGTCCCCGCCACGGGTGAAGGCCGGTTCCTCAATCTCTTCTGAGACAGGCTTTTGTATAATCTTGGGGCGGTGGACAAATCGATATTGACAACGACCGGGGGTTTTAGTAACTATGGGCTGCAAACATAGTTGATTTATGCGCCCATAGCTCAATTGGATAGAGCGTCTGACTACGGATCAGAAGGTTGGGGGTTCGACTCCTCCTGGGCGTATTTTTTTATGGGCGGAATTGGCCGCCGATATCCGCTGACGCCTTCCCCGATTATTGATCGAGCGTGAACTCGGCTTTGTAGGTCACCCACAGGCGGACCGGTTTGCCGGCCAGCGTAGCGGGGTTGAAGCGGCTCTTGCGAGACGCCTTCAGGGCCGCTTCATCGATCTCATGGTTCCCGGATGATTTGTGCACGGCGGCGCGAACTACCTTGCCCTTGGTATCAACCAGGACTTTGATCCAAACCGTTCCCTCGATTCCTGCATTCTGCGCCAGGCTCGGATACTCCGGAATGGTGTAGCGGGTCATCACGGGAATTTCAAGGAGGCCACCATAACACGACAGCGCGCCAAAGTCATCCGGCAACGGGACAGCATCTCGGTCGATCCTGGTATCCTCGCCAGAGCGCAACAGGACCATGCGATGGTAGTACCAGACATCATCCGCATCACCGTCATGCCCGACCAGTGACTTTCCGGTAAGTTTTTCCGCAGCGTACGCTTCCACCAGCGAGTCCTCTGACGATGAAAACACCAGTTGTGCATTGACGGCCCGATCTTCACGCAGTTGCACTTTGAACCAGATTTCCGAAGAGAGCGGCTCACCCAGCCGGGCGAATTGCTTTCCCTTGAGACGGATCACTGTTTGCGGTGGAATCGTGAAATCGTTTGCTGTAAGACTCTGAATCTCCGCTGGTATCTCCGGCGCCTCCTTCCACCTCTCTTCCGCCTCCAGAAGCTCGGACGGTCGGTTGTCCTCGACAGCATTGGCAACCGCTGCCATGATCATTAGAAAAACCAGCACCACCAATCCTGAGCACTTGATTACGGTCCCTTTCATTT
>JAHIVM010000470.1 GCA_018816665.1 Candidatus Zixiibacteriota bacterium | reverse complement strand
CTGATGCGTGGCGCCGTCGGGCCCCACCGACACTCCGCCGTGTGCTCCGACTATCAGCACATTGGTCTTCGCGTAGCACACCGACACCCGCAGTTGATCGAGATTCCGGGCCGAGGAAAAGACTCCATAGGTGCCAAACACGGGAATCTTGCCCTCCCGGGCAAGGCCGGCCGCCATCGTAGTGGCATGCTGTTCGGCTATGCCTGCGGAGATGAATCGGTTTTTTCGTTCGGGATGTTTTTTGTAGAACTGAGATATGGTGATGGAATCCGAGATATCGGCCCCGATGCACACAATCCGTTCGTCGCTACCGTGTTTTTCCAGCGCCCGACCAAATCCCAGCCGCGTGGGGTCCATGGTGACCTTCATGACGTTGCCCCGGTTCCACCAGAAGTCGCGCGAAAAGGCGGGCATATCGGCCTGAAGTTGCGCCTCGACACCGGCGTTGAACGCGCTGCCGGTGGCCAGGAGAGAGTCGACATCAAAGGTGCTGCCGAGAGAAAGTTCGTCCAGAACCCGTTGCAAGTCATCCCAGTTGGGTGCTTTGCCGTGCCACTCAACGGCATTCTCCATGAAGGACACGCCCCGCCCCTTATTGGTGCGGGCAATCAGGACTATCGGTTTGCCGGATGTATTCGCGTTGCGCGCCTGATCCAAACGGGCCACCAACTCCACCATGCTGTGACCGTCTACCTCCCACACTTCCCAGCCAAATGCCCGGTACTTGGCGGCCAGGGGTTCGATATTCATGACGTCCTTGGTGGGGCCGTCGATTTGCAGGCGGTTGCAGTCTATGATAGCGATTAGATTGTCCAGTTGGTGATGGGCCGCCGTCATGGCAGCCTCCCACATGGAACCTTCCTGCTGCTCGCCGTCGGAACAGATCGCAAACACGCGGAAATCGCGGCGATTGAGTTTTGCTGCCACGGCCATCCCCACGGCCACCGAAAACCCCTGTCCCAGCGATCCGGCGGATATTTCAACGCCCGGCAGATCGCGCCAATGCGGATGTCCCTGGAGCGGCGATCCGAGCATTCGCAGGGTCATCAATTCTTTTTCCGGGAAGTATCCCGAAACAGCCAGGGTGGTGTAGAGCGCGGGCGCCTTATGACCGGCCGACCAGACAATCCGATCACGGTCTTCCCACGACGGGTTGTTGGGATCATGACGGGCAGCTTTGAGATAGAGGGCGGCACAAATATCCATCACACCGAGGGTTCCTCCGGAATGGCCGGACCCGGCCGAACACAGCGCGATTTCGTTCAAACCCCGCATGTAATTGGCCCGCTCTTCCAACTCGGAAATTGTGAAGTCTCGAATTACGGCGTCGCTTCGCGAATCGATAAGTGGCACGCTGCTATCCCCTGTCTCATAGACCGGCTGCTCGTTCTCAATCCCGCAGCAATAAGGGCAAAAAAGGCGGCAATGTCAATTGATGGCAGGTATTATCCGCGCCAGGAGTTTGCGGAGGCGACGTTCCAGATCGGCCGGGTCCCGATGGTTCATGAGCACATGATCGGCCCGTTTCTGAAACTCTTTGAAGGGTAGTTGAGCCCGCTGGCGGGACCGGGCATCCCGGGGGCTTATCCCGCGCCCGGTAAGGCGTTCCAGTCGTCGCTTTTCGCCGGCATGGACGACCAGAACATAGTCAACTTCTTCATCCATCTCCCAAAACAGCAGAAGTGCGGCATCAATGACTACCAGCGCGTGGTCCTTCTCGGCGGCGCGCCGCTGGGCTCTGAGTTCGCGAAGCAGGTAAGGATGGACGAGATCGTTCAGCTTTCGTTTCCCGGCCTCGCTGGCAAAGGCCAGGGCTGCCAGCCTACGACGATCAAGTTTTCCGGATGAATCGAGAATCTCGGGACCGAAAGCCCGGGTGAGTTTTTTCAGGAGGGCGGCGGAGTTGTCGACCACCTGCCGACCGATGAGGTCGGCATCAATAATCCGGGCTCCAAGCTTCCTGAGAATGTTGGCGACGGTCGTTTTTCCCGCGCCTATTTGTCCGGTTAATCCAATGACCATAGCAATGTCAATTAAACACATAACAACACGGCTGACAACAGGTGATCAGCCGTGCGAGTTTAGCGATGAATCCGGAAAGGTGTCAGTTCGGCCCGGATGCCAGCGGAATCGACCAGGTCAGACCGACCGACAAGAAGGTCGGATTGTGTTCAAAGTCGAATTTCTGGCCCAGGAAGTATTCATCCGTCCCAAAGTACACGTCACTGCCGGAGATGCTCGTAAAAAAGTAATGCGACAGATCCACAAACACTGAGACCGGTCCGGTCAATTTCAGCTTGCTGCCGACAGACACGCCGAGCGAATATACGGTCGACGACGGGCCGTACGTGGATTGCAGGCGCGCAACCGGAGCCTGCTGCATGCCGATGGGAGGCGAGCTGTACCGGTCGGCCGTTCCGGCCGTGAACGTCCCCAGGAGCGCCAGGTAAGGCCGAAGGCGTTCGCCCACCCCCACCTCACCATACGGAGCCAGTGACAGCCAGAGGCCATGGTCGGCCCCGCTGTAGTCCAGATCCGACGGATAGTACCGGCTGCGAGAGTAGCCAATAGTTGTGCGCAGGCCTATGCCCTGTTGTGTCAGCAGATCGGCGGTAATAGAGCCGCCCATCGCCCGCCCGGAATGCCCCTCGGCCATATTCACCAGCGCCGCCGCCGACACATCAATCCGGTCGATTCCGGTCGCATAGCTGGTCCCGGCGAACACCAGAACCGATAGTATCACAAACACATACCGCACACTCACACTCCTGTCATCGAAGCTCACATCTTACTGCGTAAACATAATACGGCGTTTCGAAGTTGATTGTTGCCCCTGGGCCCTACAGAGCCAGTCGGTAACGGAAATAGAACTGGGCCGGATTGAAAAGATCGTCAACGTCGGGGCCGCCAAAGCCACGCCAGTAGTCCGGGAAATCATCATCGGGTAACGGTGGTCCGGTAATCACATAATCATTCATGCCGAATCGATTCAGCACCTGGTGGATACCCACATCGAAGCGATTGCGCTTGTCGGCCCGGATGGACAGGCCTACTCCTACTCCCAGCCCAAAGGCGGCCGATCTGACTTCGTAGCCGTTGCTTTCGCCCCTGATCCACTGGATGGAAACATCGGTTTCCGCAAACGGGGTGAAAAGTCTTGGTTCCGCCTGGAGTCGCAGTCCCGTACCGACCAGGTAACTGGTCGCCTGGGCATTCCGGCCAAAACTGATGCGATTGTTAAAATGCCCTTCCGCCTTCACCGCAAGATCTTTGTGGACAAAGCGAATCAACTGCACGGTGAGGTCGGCCTGAGGTGATAACTGCTGCCGGCTGTCAAGTCTCATTCCCAGGCCAACAGCTATCTGGGTACGGGGTTCTGGATGACTGGGGGGATCAAAGGCGAAATAGTCCCGGGCCTGCGCCCCACCGCCGACAATTGCTATCAGCAGCACACTCAGCAAAGACGTCACGCATTTTCCGAACATAGTCCCGCTCCTTTTTCGGTCGGGGCACCTATCTGCAGGAGGCTACTTGGCCTCCAGCCAGTTATCGCCGACCCCTACATCGGCTACCAGCGGCACGTTCAACACGGCCGCTTTTTCCATGCCCCGGACTACCAACTCACGGACTTCATCGAGTTCATCCTTATGGACGTCAAACACGAGTTCATCGTGCACCTGCAACACCATCCGGGATCGCATGCCCTTCATGCGATCATGGATTTTCAGCATCGCCCGTTTGATGATGTCAGCCGCCGTCCCCTGGATGGGCGTGTTGATAGCAGTCCGTTCTGCAAACTGACGGACATTGCGATTCTTCTCATTGATTTCGGGCAGGTAGCGCCGACGGTTGAAAAGCGTGGTGACATAACCGTTCTGCCGGGCGAACTCTATGGTGTCATCCATATACTTCCTTATACCCGGATAGCGCTCGAAGTATGTATCAATAAACGTTTTTGACTCTTCCAGATTCAGCTCTGTCTGCTGCGCCAGCCCGAAGGCCGTGACACCGTAAATGACGGCAAAGTTAGCCGTTTTGGCGGCTCGCCGCATCTCCGAGGTCACCCCGTCCAATTCAACTCCATATACTTCGGCAGCGGTACGCCGGTGGATGTCCTCACCGTTTTTGAAGGCTTTGATCAACCCCTTATCTTTGGAGTAATGGGCCAACACCCGCAATTCAACCTGGGAATAATCGGCCGCCAGCAGCACATGGTTGTGGTCGCGAGGCACAAACGCCTTGCGTATCTCACGCCCCTCGGGAGTACGCACCGGAATGTTTTGAAGGTTGGGATCGGTGGAGGACAACCGCCCGGTTGCGGCCACAAACTGGTTGAACGACGTATGCACGCGCCCGGTCTCGGGACTGATCAACCGGGGAATGGCGTCAACATAGGTACTCTTGAGCTTGGTCAACTGGCGAAAATCAAGGATCTGCTGCGGGAACGGATGCATGTCGGCAAGTTCTTCAAGCACGCGCACATCGGTGGAGTAACCCGTCTTTTTGGCCGTCTTGCCTTTTGTCGGCAGACCCAGTTTGTCAAACAGGATGTGTGAGAGCTGCTGCGTGGAGTTGATATTGAAGTGCGTGCCCGCGATCTCGTAGATCTTCTTCTGGATGCCGTCGAGTGACTTCTCAAGCCTGGCCGACAGCTTCGCCAGGTACTTGTCATCTACGCGAATACCGGCTTCTTCCATCGCCGCCAGCACGTAGATGAGCGGTATCTCAATGTTGTACAGAAGATTCTCGAGTTCCCGCTCATGAACCATGGGAGCCAGCACACCACGCAGGCGGTATGTATAATCGGCATCCTCGGCCGCGTAAAAAGTCGCTTTGCTCACCGGTACAATATCAAAGGTCTTCTGCCCTTTGCCGCTGCCGATGAGATCGCTGATGGGCTGCATCTGATAGTTGAAGTGCTTGAGCGCCAGCATGTCCAGTGAATGGCGACGTTCCGACGGGTTCAGGACATACGAGGCCAGCATGGTATCAAACGATACAGGCACAATATCAATATCGTATCGGTGAAACACCTCCAGATCGTACTTGATGTTCTGGCCGATCTTCTGAACCTTTTTGTTCTCGAGCAGCCGCTTCAGCTCCTTGAGGGCCGGCTCCACAGGCAGGTTGACCTCCCCCTCACCACTGTGGGCCAGGGGAATATAGTAGGCCGTCCCCGCCCGATCAGCCAGCGAGACACCCACCAGGTTAGCCTCAAGAGCATTGATCGAGGTTGTCTCCGTATCAACCGCCACTTCCTTGACCTTCACAAAAGCATCGATGAGTTTCTTCAGTTCTGCGATGGTGGTGACAGTATGGTAAAACGATTTGGTTTGCGCACCGGCATCGCCGGTCACACCGTCCGCGACCTCCCCGCCCTCGGGACTGACCAGCTTCAGGAGATTGGTAAACTCCATCTCGAGAAACAGCTCGCGCAGGCGTTCGTTGTCCGGTTCGCGACGTTTCAACTCCTCGATGTCGATATCTATAGGCACGTCAACATCGATAGTAACCAGTTCGCGGGACAGGCGGGCCATCTCGATATTTTCGGACACTTTGGTCCTGACTCCCTTTGCTTTGATATCTCCCCAGTTTTCCAGAACACCGTCGAGAGTGCCGAACTGCTCCAGCAGCTTGTCGGCCGTTTTGGCGCCGATACCCGGGATCCCCGGAACGTTGTCCGAACTGTCTCCCATGAGTGCGAGTTTATCAATCACCAATTCGGGATACACGCCGAACTTGTCTTTGACCCCTTCTCTGCCCAGCTTGTCCGGCTGCTCGGACGCCTTCCTGGGCGTATACACTTTGACATGATCCGTCACCAGCTGGAAGTAATCTTTGTCGCCGGTCACACACCAGACATCAATCCCCCGTCTCTCGGCCCGTCGGGCGATGGTGCCAACAATATCGTCAGCCTCGTAGCCCTCAAGTTCAAACGACGGCACCGCCATAGCATCCACCGCCTGGCGAATTCGCGGAAGCTGATCAACCAGATCCTCCGGCATTTTGGCCCGCGTGGATTTATATTCCGGGTACCGCTTGTGCCGAAAGGTGGGATGCTTGGTATCAAAAACGACTGCAAAATAATCCGGCTCTTCGTCGCGCAGTATTTTCAACAGCGAGTTCACGAAACCAAACGTGGCCGATGTATTTTCGCCTTTGGAATTGATCAGCGGATTGCGGATGAAGGCAAAATAGGCCCGGTAAAACACTGCCGAGCCGTCAACCAGAAACATTCTCTTGGGGGCCTCGGTCATTGATAGCATCCCTTCTCGAGGAAGTAGTCCACCACCGCACGGGGGGTTAACTCTGCAAGGTCTTCCGCGGACCCGCCCGCCTCAATCAAATTACGTACCTGGGTGGAGGAGACGTCAATCATTTCCGTGCTGATGATGTCAAAACGCGACGGTGGCAGGAAGCCGAAGTCCTCGGGCTTTATGCCGGGCCGCATGCCGGCCAGCAGCCTGACTTCCTCGAGGAGTTCCTGCCAGCGATACCAGCTATCGAACCCGGCCAGATTATCGGCACCGACAATAAACCGAAAATCCGTCCGCGGATACTCCTGCTTGAGCCGTCGCACCACATTCAACGTGTACCCGGGTACGGTGAGGCGACGTTCGATATCGCTGATGATGAACTCCGGGCGGCCCTCAAGGGCCAGCCGTAACATCGCCAAACGATCAGGGAACGATGCCCGGGCCGTTTGCCGTCGATGAGGTGGATTGAACGATGGAACAAAAACGATACCGTCGAGTCCGGCGCGAGTCAGAGCGTAGTCAGCCAGTTTCAGATGTCCCCGGTGCACGGGGTCGAACACGCCCCCCAGTATGCCCCAGGATCGCCCCGGTTCAGGAACCGGCTTCATCGCTTCCGGTTTCCGCAACATGCTCGTCTCCGAGCTGATCCAGATACTTCCGGACTTCGTCCTGTTTGTCGTCCGCAGAAGTACACGTCGTAAGGTAACGCTCAAACCGGGTGCGAGCAAGCGTACTGTCAGCCTCGT
>JAHIVM010000469.1 GCA_018816665.1 Candidatus Zixiibacteriota bacterium | reverse complement strand
TGCGCGATCCGCGCCAAGGTCCAACGAGTCGATCAGCTGTCCATCCATATTCAGCACCTTCAGGATTCCACCCTGTCGCCCCTCGTTTCCTATACTGTAGCGACAACCGCACAGAATCTCAGGTGCATCAGTGCTGTCAAAGTCGATCAGCCACGGCATCGGATTCGTATATTGCTCACCAACCTCATATTGCCAGGCAAGTTCTCCCAATAGTGTCAGGGCAATGACGTACGAATGCTCGTCGTTCATCTGTGGTAGATGAACTGCGTTGCCTGAGGATGCGACTCCACATATCAGGAGACTTTGTCCAGCGTGTTCCTCCTCAACAAGAAAAGTGTTTTGCGGCCCCACCGTTCCCGAGACGGAGTATGACCATAGCACGGTGTCTAAGGTCCAGTCAATGGCCAGCACGGCACGCGGATAGTGATCGTAGCCTGCTTTTACTCCGACGAACAACTCCTTGATTCCATCGCCCGTAAGATCACTCGCCCCAATCACCGTGGCGCGACCATCCCAGAATCCGTTGCTGTCGCGATCCTTGCCCGCAAGCACAGCCATCTCACGGCGCTCGCGATCCTTGCTGAGCACAGCGAGCCACAGTGTGTCATGACGCACGAAAGTCGCGGCAATCTCCTGTCCGGAAATGCTGTCAAGATCGAGTGATCGAACATGATCGATCGCGGCGGTGGCGAAATTCGATTGCGACAGATGACTTAGCCCGTTGCAGTCCGTATGCAGTACGATCGATGACACCGTGTCGCCGTTTTTGGTGCGGCCATTGTTGGTTACGTTGCACAGGCCCAACGGGCCGTCATCCGACCAGCACCAGGGCAGCCACAGATCCTTTGTTGCCAGGCCTGACTCGGTCCACCCTCTCTTCTGATCCACGACATTCAGAACATACTCGTACATCTCGGGTGGAGTGGTCGGATCAAATCTGGACGGGCCATCTGATGCGCAGGCGGCAAGAAGGCACGCGATGGAAATGAAGACGACGGGCAGGACTCGCATGATGTTCCTGAGGTTTTGGGTGACCTCAGGTAATAAGGCGTTTGTGTCCAAAAATGTCAAGTCATGACGGCATCGCTAGCGAAGTCAAGACCCGACAGGTACTACGGGAGCGCGCACTCGCGCGGTCCGGTGGTGAGTCAACTGCCGGACCGCGCTAATGTGCCGAAGATAAGTCGGCCCGGCGGCATGAGCACACATACGCCACCGGGCCTTTTGTTTCGCCGCCGAAGCGGCGAAACCCCCTTGTCGACTATCTCCGAATACCTCTGCCCGAGACTACGGGCGACACAAATCAGACCAAATGAATCCGGCCGCTCAAGCTGGCAATCTGTCTACAGATCTCTAATGAAGGTTGGCGGATGCTGGTTCCTAAGCTCTTAATCTCCCCGGGTGCTCGCCGGTCATGATAGGTGAATCAATTGGCTCTGGCAACGGGAAATGGTCCGTCACGACAGTCCCCGGCATGAAAACGAAACTGTCGAGTCACGGCAGGTCGGGCGGGCGAAACAGCCGTCAGCAGGTGCCTGACGGTCGTCACGCTGGTTAGCGTGAGCACAGTCGTGGCAGGACCGACGTGTCGCTTGATTGACAGCGGCGGTTTTTCTTGTTACCCTTTACGTATGGATGGGTATAACCCTTGGAATGAATGATATGAAAACGCGTCCCTGGTATATCAAAAGCGCTTATCTCCTGCTGTTGCTGGCCGGTCTGCTGTTATCCTCGTGCGATAAGGACGAACTGGTTGGCGGCAACGACTTCGCCGACCTGACCGGACGAGCCTACGACATTGAGGCCGGCAATGTGCCGATGGCCGGCGTAGCCATTATTTTTGCCGGCCGGGATACGGTGACAGCGGCCGATGGCAGCTATACGTTTCTGGCTGTCCCCGTTGGTACTCATCAGTTTACGGCCACCAAGGCGGGGTACCAGGTGTATCAGACCAATGTCGCCATTCGTGTCGATCCACCCACCGGATCGGTCAATCGTCACTCATTCTACATGCGCTACGAGTAGATCTCGCAGTCCACTCTAATCGTCCGCCAGAGCCTGATCATGTTTGACAAAACTCATCTTTCCATTATAATGTATTGGCGGACAGACGATATTACCCTCTCGAAGTACCCTCCGGTATTCTCAATATGCTGATGTCCGAGCAGCCTACTGCCGAAACACCTCTGTAATCAGTTTACGCAGGCATGAGGAGACAACCGCAATGTCAGTAAGGACTCAGGCACGAGACAGCAAACCCGTCCTCCGAAGGAAGGGTAACTCATTGTTAGCAAACATATTACCTGCAGCGCGGGGTCTAGCGGTAGTCGCCGGACTGATTGCCCTGTCGGTGACTCCGGTGCTCGGGGAGAGGGCAACTCAACTGGAAATGGATCAGGTATGCCGGAACTGGATGACCGAAATCACTTTTGCAACCGGTGACTGGGGTGGCGCCACGAATCCCACTATCCGGGAGGTCAGTGAACTCCGGGCCGGAGATACGCTGCTGGCACGATGTTACAATATAGAGCCGGAGGGATTCGTGGTTGTGTCGGCGCTCAAGGAGATGACGCCTGTCAAGGCCTACTCTGAGACCGGCGTCCTGGACGAACAGCAGGAAGGCGGCTTTCTGGCCCTGCTTCGAGAAACGATGTCGGATCGAATGGGTCGCTATGCCCGCGCTTTTGGCAGTCTGGACGCCCCGCAACCGCCGGACGGCGAGGCGCTGTTCGGCCGGAGTCAACGGGCGCGCTGGGACCGGTATGCCGTGTCTGAAGTTGACTTCTCAGAGCAGATGGCCTTGTCGCGGGTGCAACCTCTGGAAGAGGCAGGACCGCTGCTGACCACGAGTTGGCACCAACGCGCACCCTACTACAATCTCTGTCCGATGGGCGACGGCGGTCGGACGGTTGTAGGTTGTGTCGCCACCGCCACGGCCCAGATCCTGGCCTACTGGCAGTGGCCGCCGAGCGGCTATGGCAGTTACTCATATACCTGGGCCGGTGACAATTCCTGCGGTGGCAGTACTCCTGCCCAGGAACTGCCCGCTGATTTTTCTGATCCCTATGACTGGGCAAACATGATCGACAGCTGTGACGATGGATGCTCGATGGACGAGGGCGCGGCCCTGTCCGAACTCTGCTACGAAGTAGGCGTGGCCTTTGGTATGGACTACGGCGCCTGCGGTTCCGGTGCCTCCACGGGCAACGCAGTCGTGGTGTTTCCGACCTATTACAAATACAGCACTGATATTCGTCGCGAAAACCGGACCAGTTACTCGCTGGCCGAGTGGTACAACATTATCAAGACGGAAGTCGATGCCGGCCGCCCAGGTCAGTATCGCATCAATCTGCACTCGATAGTCGCCGACGGTTACCGTGACCTCGGCGGTCAGTATCAGTATCACATGAACTATGGCTGGGGAAACTCCTTCAATACCTGGTACGTGCTTGACAGCCTCTATTGCTCCTGGTACGGAGATGACAGCATCTGCCCGGCCAATGAAGAGTTTATCATTACTCATATATACCCGCAGGACCAACCGGTGCTTGGGCTGATCGGACAGACTGTTTCGGACCCTGACGGTGACAATGACGGTCATGCCGATGTGGCGGAGGATGTTCTGCTGGATGTGACCATTCGTAACCTGGGCTGGGACGCATCGAATGCGACGGGAATCCTGCACACCGATGATCCCAATATCACCATCACGCAATCCGCGGTCAGTTTCGGCACAACCATTGAATGGGGAGCCCAGGCAGCTTCGGTGGATCCCTTTGCATTCACGGTGGGGGCTGGCTGTCCCGATCCTCACATTGTGACTTTCGAATTGACTGTGACCGCCGATGGTGGTTACTCCACGGTTGATTCATTCTATGTGTTTGTCGGCGATTCGAAAGGGTTGACCGATGACATGGAGTCGGGTCCCGGGTTCTGGACACACGCCCCGGTTATTCCGACGTATGCCGATGAGTGGCACCTGGAGACATACCGTGCGCACAGCGGCGCTACCAGCTGGAAGGCGGGCGGATTGGGGTCGGCCGACTATGCCAGTACATCCGATGGCGGTCTGGTGACACCGCCGTTTCTGTTGCCTCAGAATGCCCAACTGTCTTTCTGGCACCGCATCGACACGGAACCGGGCGACCCGGGCCAGGTATGGGACGGCGGAATAGTGATGATCTCCACCGACGGTTCAGAGTGGACACAAATCACTCCGGAGGGTGGCTACCCGTACACTATCGTGCCGAATGGCGCCAGCCCCTTTGATCCCGATACTCCCTGCTATGGCGGCAGTCACGATTGGAGTGAAGCCGTGTTTGACCTCTCAGCCTACTCAGGAGTGGCCCGAATCATGTGGCGCCTGGGCACCGACGGTGCCGTCACGGACGAAGGGTGGTATGTTGACGACGTATCAATTGTCGCCAACGGATGTTGCATAGGTGATGTGGGCAATGTTATGCTGGTGCCCGATTGCGACGGCGACCAGTCCGTTGATGTGGGTGATCTCACCAACCTGATTGATCACCTGTTCATCAGCTTCACAGACATATGCTGTATCGAAGAGGCGGACCTGAACGGCCCTGCCGATGCCAGTGTCGATGTGGGCGATCTCACGATTCTGATCAACCACCTCTTCATTGGTTTTGATCCGCTCCCTGCCTGTCCGTAAACAGCAGCGCTACCTGCAAACTCCGAAACCCGATCGACATGACATGTCGATCGGGTTCTTTATTGTCACTGCCCGCCCGTGTTCAATAAGTGAACAGACTCATCCCTTGTCATCCGCATATCCCGGAGACCGTGGACGATCGACACCTTCTGTCGGACCGATCTTATCCATGAACTGCGCGCGGGGACCGGTGATGCCGATCATGTAGTCAGGGGTTCGCGAACGCGCGAAACAGGTTAGCCAAAGGGGAACCCTGAACGCAGGAATCAGATCGTCGATCTGGTGTCCATCGCTGCGGCAGGAGAGATCGGAGTTGATCAATTGGTGTCTGAACATCTGCGAACATATGTACGGTTTGCCGTGCCACCGTTGGCAACGGCATTGCTGTTTGCACTGGTCCTGTTTGTCATCGTGCTGCCGTCGACAGAACGCGGTATCATGCGTGAACGCCAGGCCCAGTGTCAGCAGCAGGTACACACAGTGGTCAGTCTTCTGGGCTACTACCACGGACTGGTTGTGGCCGGTGCATTGACGGATTCGACAGCTCGCGTTCAGGCGATGGAAACCGTACGTGACCTGCGTTACGGCTCCGAGATGAAGGATTACTTCTGGCTGCAGGATTTGAGGCCGGTCATGTTGATGCATCCGTACCGACCGGATCTCGAAAACACCAACGTGTGGAATTTTGCGGATGCCGGCGGGAATATGCTGTTTCAGGATTTCGTGCGGGTTGCCTCCGACAGCGGTTCAGGGTTCGTTTCGTATATGTGGCAGCGTCACGGTGACTCCACCGTGATTGGCAACAAAGTGTCATTCGTTCACCTCTTCGAACCGTGGCAGATGATTGTTGGTACAGGTGTATATGTGGATGATGTCAGGGCGGCCACCAATGAACTCCAGCACAGTGTTCTGGCGGTCAGTCTGCTGATCCTGCTGCTGGTGATGGGGCTGGAAGCCTGCCTGGTCACGAGCAGCGTACGAGCCGAACGCCTCAGACAGCAGGCTGAATCCAGATTCCGTGAACTGGCCGAACTGCTGCCGGAACTTGTGTTCGAGATCGACCACACCGGCCGGCTTCACCTGATCAACCGAAATGCCTATCGCGTGACCGGGTACAACGCCGAGGATCTGAGCAGGGGTATGACCGGGACCATGCTGGTAATCGAATCGGACCGCGAGCGCTTCGTGCGCAATATCGAACGTGTCAAAAGCGGAGAATCAACCCTGCTCGGTCAATACATGTTGCGGCGCAGCGACGGTGGTTCCCTTCCGGCTACCATTCACGGAACTCCGGTAGTAAAAAACGGGCAGCCTGTCGGTATTCGGGGTATCGCGGTGGATATTACGTACCGCAAGGAAGCGGAAGACGCCCTCATGCGGGAGCGCGAATTCAGCTATCGACTGGTGCAGGCGTCGCCCGCGTACTTCGTCGCCATCAACAGCGCGGGCAACGTCCTCATGATGAACAGCGAGTTTCTGCGCGTCCTGGGCTACCGGGAAAACGAAGTATACGGCGTGGAGTACGTCGAAACGTTTGTTCCTGAAAGCGATCGAGCTCTGGTTGCCGACGCCTTCACGCAGACGAAAGCGGCAGGAACTCCCATCAACATGGAGAGTCGCATAATAACACGCTCGGGCGAACTGCGGATGGTTGAGTGGCGCGGTCGCCAGGTGACTGACAAAAACGGCCGCCTTGATTTCTTTTTTG
>JAHIVM010000468.1 GCA_018816665.1 Candidatus Zixiibacteriota bacterium | reverse complement strand
CCAGTATCAGTTGCTCAAGGATCCTCAGGAGTGGCGTGACTTTGATCACCAGTCCGTACAAACGGTTTACGCCGTGAAGTGTAAGCCGCAAGCAGAGGTGCTTAAGGACAAGTACAAACTTGACTACTTCGAGATCCTGAGTAGTCTCAGCGGTCCGGAAGCGGCGATAACGCACGCCTCCTGGAAGCAGGTCAGAACCGGTGCCAACTTGCCGCCGGAACTGGAACCGCTGACCTCAATGGCCTCCGAATAACAGACCCCCCCACTCGCCGGTCGGTTCGTCTTTGACAACCGGCCGGCCGGTGTGCCTGTTGAATCCGCAGACCGGACACAATTGGGGAGCCGCCCCGGCCACGGTCAGGCACACAAACGGTACGGAGAGAACAGCATGTTGCGATGGAACATTAGAAACCAAATCCTGGGGGCCGGCTTCACCAGCCTGCTGGTACTCGTAGGTGTTGTCGCGTACTTCTATGTATTTACGCGCGGCGGCTTCAGAGACAACAGTCAGGATATCATCAGTATGGTAACCAGTCGTCATGCCCAGGACATTGATCGCAGTCTCGCGCGAAAAGCCCGGGTGTTCGACGACTGGATTAAGGACGATGTTTTCGGTCTGGCACTCGAGTTCAACACCACCGGTGAACTTGGCGAGCAAATGCGGGGCTGGGTCTCTCCGGAGACCGGATTCCGCCTGGTTGCCCTGATTGACCGGGACGATCGCATTGTGGAAGTCGCCGTGGCCGAATCGATCACCGCAGGCGCCGCGTCTCTCAAGGGACGTCAACTAGGCGAAGTGCGAGATCTCGGTTCAACCTCCAATCGCCAGGTTCAGTATGTCAACAGCAGAACCCTGACCGAACTGGGAGTCAAGGACCCATCCACCTATGCCTTCTACAAGCCGGCCCTGAACTCATCCGGTGAACGTAACGGTGGCTTTGTAGCCCTGACCAGCTGGCAGGATATCGGCGCGTCCGTGCAGGATTGTTCCGACGAACTCCGGAGGAGAGGTTTCAGCGATGCTCGCTCACTCCTGGCCTTTCCATCGACCGGCTTCGTCGCCACCGATGCCAGCGTAGGCTCGGGCGCCGACGCTCCTCTTGATGTTACTCAGGCGGTTCGCTGGTCCCAATCGGCCGATGACGGCGACGTTGAGTCGCTGGAAACCGACGGTGAATCAGCCTTTGTGTCTTACGGTGCTATTCATCCGGTCGCGAGCGGCGATAAGACGGCCGAATCTCCGGCCCTCCTGGTCGCTGTTCCCGAGGCCGCAATCATGGCTCAGCTCAACAGCCAGTTGATTATCATCCTGACCATTGGCCTGCTGGGCACGCTGGTCGTCCTGGTGCTGAACTATGTACTTGCGTCCCGCATATCCCGACGGGTCACGCTCGTCACGAATGTGGCCGCGCGAATGGCCGTGGGTGATGTGGAACAGACCATTGATATCAACTCACAGGATGAAATCGGTTCGCTTGCCGAGTCGTTCCGCAAGTTGATTGACTATCAGAAGGAGCTCGGCAGTGTGGCTGAACGAATATCGGCCAACGACCTGACCGTAACCTTCGAACCCAAGTCGGACAAAGATATGCTCGGCAATGCGGTCAAAACCATGGTGCTCAATTTCAGCGGCATGATCAGACAATTGGCGGACAACGCCCGTGACCTGACCAGCGCCGCAACCGAAATAGCGTCCTCATCCGAACAGATGTCACGCGGCGCCGGGGAACAATCCCAGCAAACCGTGCAGGTGCAGGGTGCCGTGGAGTCCGTGGCGGCATCGGTACTGGAAGCGGCTGAGAACGCCGGCGAAGCCACCAAAGTCGCCGGGACTGCTTCCGAGATGGCCACCGAGGGCGGCGCCGTGGTAAGCGAGACTATCCAGGGGATGCAGCGCATCGCCAACGTAGTCCGAGAGTCGGCCGCATCAATCGCCAAGCTCTCCAAGTCGGCCGAGGATATCGGCCAGATCATCAGCGTTATCGATGACATTGCCGATCAGACTAATCTCCTGGCGCTCAACGCCGCTATTGAGGCGGCCCGGGCTGGTGAGCAGGGTCGCGGCTTTGCGGTAGTGGCCGATGAGGTCCGCAAACTGGCCGAACGAACCGGCAAAGCCACAGGTGAAATCGGGCAGATGATCAAAGGTATCCAGTCTGATACCGATGAGGCCGTCAGCTCGATGGAAGCCGGTGTCCAGGAAGTGGACAAGGGTCGCGAACTGGCCGATCGGGCCGGCACCAGTCTGAGCGAGATAGTCCAGCTCTCACAAAACGTCTCGCGCATGGTTGAAGAGATCGCGTCCGCCGCCCAGCAGCAGCAAGTAGCTACGGAACAGATATCCACCAATATTGACCACATCGCCTCGGTGACAAAAGAGACGGCGTCGGGCGCGGAGCAGTCCGCCACGGCGGCCGAACAACTCAACCGTCAGGCCGAGACCTTGCAGAATATTGTGAGCCAGTTCCGCATCTAAGCGAAATGCCAAAAGGGGGAAATCAAAGGGACGTCATAACAGATGGCGCCCCTTTTTTCTATCGTTACCGTCGCTACAAAAATCGCAAGGCTGGATCGTCCTGAGCGTAAGCGTCGCGCAGCGTCTGTTCGTTGCGAGGATTTTTGAGGACAGCGCGCTCCAGCAACTCCCGGGCGGTGCTATCGTACGTCTGCTCCCCCGTCACCCGGGCGTAGTGCCGGTAGAACATGGCGCCGGCCGCCAGGACGGTAAAATCGGTGCCGTGATTGTCCAGCAGCCGGTCGATATACGGGCGGGCCACCTCCGCACCGTCAGTCTGCAGCGCCTGGTAATACCGCTCCAGCAGGCCGGCCTTGCTTTCGGGATATTCAGCCAGGAACCGCGTCAGGACAGTCGCCGCGCTGTCATCGGCTCCGCGGGCCAGGTAGTCTACTGCGCGCTCAAAGTCCGACTCCACGTAGTCGGCTGCCTCGGAGTTACCAAACAGCTGATCCACACGCACAATGTACACCATCACATCGCGAATCAGATATCGGGCGACTACAGGCACCTCGCCCAAACGCGGGTATGCCGCCACCATGCTGCGCCACCAGGGTTTGCCAACCGCCAGGTGGGTAATGGGGTAGGCCTTCCCCAACTCCACCAGCACGCGCAAACCGTCCTCCCGCTCTCCCCCGGCCGGTACATAGTATGGCAGCGTTTTGAGATCGCTGTCAGCGGCCAGCGCGGGGCCGTAGGGACCGCTGAGCACAGCGTCGTCCGCGAGTATCGACGGAATATCCTCGGCAGCTTCGGCGATACCGTAGGTTCTGAGTTCAACGGCTTCCACAGTCCGATAAACAAACAGTCCGGCCGCCACCAGCAGGACCGAACCCACGACTATCGCGGCAGGACGAGATGCCGGGGCAAGGTCGGCTCGTCGAAGAAACAGCCATTGGGCGAGAGTGACAAGAATGCCCGGCGGCAACGCATACCACACATGCGCATAGTGCTCGGCGCGAGTGGACACCGATACGATTACGTGAATCAAAACGTAGTAGGTCATCATCCAGTTAAGGATGAGCATCAACCCCAGCCGCCCGGCTCCGGGCTTGTGCACGGTTCCGTCGGGCGATGCCAACAAAGCATCCAGGGTTATGGCGGCCAGAGCACATAATGGCAGTACTATCGGTACAAAGTACCGCAGGGGTACGTAGTTGAAGGGTGACAGCAGAAACACAAACGCGAGGCACGAGGTCAGCAGGAACACGACGTCCGGCTTGCTGAGCAGTGACGCCCACGATCCCCTGATAATCTGAAGCAGCAGAAAATACAAACACCCGCACAGGATGGGATAATACGCCACAAATTGTGATTGCACGGCAAAACCGATCGCATGCTCAAAAAACCCCGTAAGCGATTGGAATCCACCCGGCGTCACCTGCTCCTGCCCCGTCGCGGCCATAACCAGTTCCACCAGTCCGCTGTCGGCTGCCCACACAAACTCAAACAGCAGCAGTGGTACACTGGCCGCCGCAATTACTACCATTGCCGAGACTGCTTTCCTGCTTTCACTGGATATCCACAGCGAGGCCAGAGGCGGCAAGATGAACAGCAAACCGAAACTCTTTCCCAGCAGGGCGCACAATCCTACCAGCACGCCGACCAGCACTTTCCCCGGCCAGGTGTGGAAGGTATAGCTGTAGACGAGAAACGTGAGCGCCGCCAGAAATAACAGGCCGTTCTCGGAGAAGGGTAATCGGGCGTACACCATCAGCGGAAAATTGGTGGCAATAAGCAAAGCCGTGATGGTGAGCACCCGGTAGGACACGTGCTTTTTCAACGCCAGCAGAAACATGCCGATGCCCAGCAGATTCAACCACACACCGGCGCTGTTGGCCGCCAGACGAGACACGTCGCTGAACGAAAACAGCACGTACGACATCAAGGACACCGCCGAAATTCTGAAAGCCAGCCAGTACTCATATCCGAACACATCCCATGATCCGAACAGGGCTTTGTCACGGGCGTGCCAGGTGAGGTGCCCCGGGTCAGTGGTGAAGCTCTGCGAATTGTCCGCAAAACCAACCGGGGGATCGGCCTCCAGATCACTCACGCGAAACAGGACAGCCAGCGCCAACAGCAAGGCAATAGCGACATACCACTTCAGGCGTTTTGGTTTCTTTCTGTCAGGCACTGAGGCTCTCCCCGATCACGGTCCGGGTTGTGTTTCACGATTTGATGAGTAACATACGGCCTGGACCGGAATTTGGCAAGAGACACGGCAGCATCGGTAGAATCGCGCGTTCTCTCCCGGACGTCCTGATGTTCCCCGGTCGTATTACCGGCTTGCCTGCCCACCCTGATTGTGGTACATTTGAAGCCACCACAGGCAAATCGAAGCCGGTTCATACAGATGTCACAGGAAAAACAAATCCGCCAGATCGGCGAAACCTTCAGACAGGGTCTTTTCAGTATCCTGGGCAAGAAACTTCACGCCGCGTACATCCTCGGTGCGGCAGCCTTTCCCGACCCGGTCCCTACCGGTGACGTTGACTTTCAGGTGATATTGACCGCCGCGCTGACAGAGGACGAACGGACCCGGCTGGAGGCCCTGCATACAGACATCGCGGAGCTATATCCCCCCCTCGGGGTAGAGATGGACGGCTACTACATTCTGCTCTCCGACGCCAGGTCTTCTGCGCCTCCGCGGAGCCAGATGTGGACACGGGCTGTCGACTATTCCTGGGCGCTGCATCGGGAGCACCTGCGCGGGGGACGTCGGATCATTCTGCACGGTCCGGATCCCAAGGGCATACATCCCCCGGCCACATGGCCGGAAATAGAGGAGGCCCTGGAATCGGAAATGGATTTTGTTCGACGACACACAGACAAGTACCCTGACTACTGTATTCTGAATCTATGCCGTTTGATGTACAGCTATGAGACACATGACGTTGTGGTTTCCAAGGCCCGGGCATCGGATTGGGCGACCGGGCGACTGCCCCGGTGGGCAGTCCTGATACAAACCGCAAAGCGTTGTTACGGACGTGCCGGTACCGATGATCGGGCGCGCATGCAGGCACAGGTAGCGGCCTTTCTCGACATCGCCGAGGCTCACATCGCATCGTCCAAAAACAGCCGGTGAACCGTCAATTTCAGGCAAAAGAACAGCGGGCTCCCGATACCTCACACACCAGGAACCCGCCGGAATCTATTCGAAAGTTATCCCCTCTCGAACAGATATGGAATCTTCTTAGAGCTCAGCCCAATGGAACGTATACCATCCACTGGTAGGAACCCCACCCACATTGCCGTAGTAGGATTCAATCTTCAGCTTATACACCAATCCGCCCGTGCGGATGAGGTACACATCGTTATTTGACAATAACTGGTGCGACGGCGGTCCGGTGTAGGTGTACCACTCGGTCAACACGGACTGCGGAATGTCGCCAAACATCGGCGCGCCAGACGGTTGCGATGTGAACGCCGCGATGTCATGGGCGGTCGCCAGTTCGGTGTACGCCGGGAAGGCCGCACACTGGCCGGAACCGTTCGGACCGGAATTCTGCATCACATTGTACGACGAAAACCCGAGATCCCAGGCGGTCGAATTCGACGGGTCCGCCGGAGTGACTACCGCACCCGATGAAAAGTCAAAGTACGCCGTGCCGGTGCCCACCGCTATAGATGTTGATACGGTAGCTCCGCTCAGATCGTTGGACGATGCGGTCGCCTGGTAGAAATACGTAAGGTATATCGTGCCCATGTCCGGCGGCATACCGGCACCCACCATCGAGTCAATCTGGAACTTCACATAGTTGTCACCCTCGGCGTCAACCATCGAGTAGACATTGCGATTGGCCGTCAACTGATGGGTCTGCGGATTGTAATCGTACCAGTCATCGATGAAAAAGTCAATCGCGTCCTCGGACCATTCCAGGCCGGCGGTGTCGGCAATTGTCACGGCGTCAAAATCGACCACGCCAAGCGTAGTCCCCTCGCAATCGCCGTCGTTGGCAGTCGAGCTGCCGCCGTTGAGTTTTACCGCCTCGCGACGGAAAGCGATGTCCCATCCCGTGGCAAGGGCTTTACCAACGCCGGAGAGCGTGGTGTCCTGCGTGGCAAACGAAAACCCCATGTAACTATCATAGTCAGAGGCATCAACCGTCGACACCCAGTAACCGTCGGTATTCCATTCCGAGGTGGTCGTGTTGTTCGGAACGGGCGTCGTCCCGGTAGGACCGTCGTCATCCGAACACCCTGCTACAACGAGCAGGGCCATCATAAACAGCATCAGAGGTGCTGATCGTTTCATTGGTAACTCCCTTGTTATTCCCTTGTTAATCCGTCGAAAGTCATCATTCTTTTCCGAATTCGTACTTGGCCCCGGCGTACACGGTCAGGCCGGGCCAGTAGCCGAATTCCGGCTCTACCTGATCAAGCAGGTTTTCCAGCCTGACGTATGCCTGTGTTCCTCGTCCGAGATGCTTGAACACATTGAGATTCAAGGTTGTTCGCGAACTCGCCCATTGCTCCGCGGTGTTTTCCTGACCACCGGTGTTGGAACGCGGTCGAAACAGCTTGCGGGACTGATGGGTACTCCAGAAACTGGCCCCCATCCCCAGGCGGTCGCTGAACGCGCTCAGATAGAAATCGAAGGTGTGGGCGGGTCGATTGGTCAACTTCTGGCCGGTTTCGACCAGCGCGGAATCACCATCGGGGATCACCGTGCCGTCGGCCAGTGTGGTCGGCCCTAAGATCCAGGCATCGGTATCCAGAATCAGATTGTACAGGTAGTTGTACGAAAACGAGAAATCTACATTCTTTGATAGCCGCACCCGGCTCTCCCATTCAATACCCTGAGTCAGAGCACGATCAACATTCTGGTAAACATATATCCCGCGCCAGTATTCGGCGTTTGATCCTACCAGTTCAAACTCGATCAGGTCGTCGAGGTGATTGTAAAAATACGTGATCCGGTGCAACCCCATGCTCCCGTAGGAAAGCTCGGCCGAGATCGAGGCGTTCAGCGAGGTTTCGTCTTTCAATTCGGAAAACTCCGTGCCATCGGCCGGCACGAGACCGTCGGGCAGGTCAACTCGTCCTCCGTACACAATGTACCCCGCCGCGATATGATCAAAGGTGAAGTATTGCTGTTTGATCGACGGTGCCCGGAAACCGTAGCCGGTGAACCCGCGCAGTTTGATCTGGTCGGTCGGCCGGAACATGATGTTTATCGACGGGTTCATTTTGCCGCCGAAAGATGTGTGGTTTTCGTAACGAACGCCCGGGACAATGGTCCAGCGTGGATGCGGGCTGTGTTCGTACTGAAGATAGGCCGAGCCGGCCTTGTCGGCTTCTTTGGTTGAGGACAACTCGGTGGATTTCAAATCCTGATAGTTGTAGTCCAGACCATAGGTAATCATGTGTCCCTGGCCGATAATGTAGTTCGAGGTGTACGACGCCTCCAGGAAGAGGTCCTCGGTCATCGATGTGTCCAGCCAGATACCCGACGTTCGTTCGACTTTGTTCCACTGGTGATCATAGTACGTGCCATAGAGGCGCAGATTCATCGAGTATTTGTCGCCGGACATGTAGTCGAAAGTAAGGGAACCGTCGTAGCGCCTGTTGGACTCGTCGTCATCGTATACAAACAGCAGATTCCCCGGCCATATTTCCGACTCGATCCAGTCTTTTTCTTCAATCATGAAGCGCGTGGAAGCCGTGGCGTTCCATTTATCAGAAAGCGTGTAGCGAAGTTTGCTGTCGAGATTCAGCCGACTGATCTGATCCTGTCCGTTGGTATGTGGCGTGCTGTCGACCAGATCAAAGCCGTCGGTACGATAGTACCTGGCGCCAAGCAACAGCCCCAGCCGATCTTTGCTGAATTCGGCCTGAACATCCGGGTTGAAGGTGCCATGGCTGCCGTACTCGGAACGGACACTGAGTTTGCGCGTGTCAATCGACGGTTTTTTGGTGATGATATTCACCACACCGCCCATAGCATCGGAACCGTACAGCGTCGAGCCGGTCCCTTTTACCACCTCGATCTTATCGACATTTGAGAGCGAAAACTGTCCCAGGTCTATCGATCCGTTGACCCGGCCCACCGCCCGTTCGCCGTCGACCAGCACCAATATGCGATCGCCGAGAACACCGCGAATAGTAGCGCCCTTGCCGGAGAGATCATCGTTGATGGAGATGCCTATCGCTGAACTGAGTGCCTCATCGACTGTCGTGGCGCCGGTACGCAGGAAATCTCGCTGCGAGATGACCTCGGTTTGCACGGGGACGTTTTTGAGCAAATGCGGCGAGCGCGTGCCGGTGACGACGACATCGTCGAGCACCCACGGACGCGGGGTGAGCTTGACTCCATTAATGGTCTGACCGTCGGCGACAACCGTGAGCGTATCGCTGGTGTCGTAGGCCACGTGCGTAACCACCACACGATACATGCCGTGTGGGACTTTGCGGAGTTCAAGAATGCCGGTGCGTTGGGTTTCCAGAACCGTATCAGCCTCAATCACCCGGACATTGGCGCCCCAGATGGGCTGCCCGGTTTCGACATCGGTGACCCGCACGGTCAGTTCGCCGGCCGAAGTGCCCGGTACCAGACCGAGAAGTGCAGATAGTACTAGTAAGGCAACCAACAATTTATTTTTCATTTTCACCCGTCCTGCCATTTTTCAATCGGGGACCAATAAGCGGTATCAGAGATCAAATGTGTCATAATTCTGTCACGGATTATGACTTTTGACGGGTTTGTTTTGGACCGCGGGTGCGGCTAATAAGACATTGCTGGTAAAGGAGTTAGGCGGGCAGGAAGGCGGGTCATTGTGGACAAGAACGCGGCCACTCTCAGTCATGAGAGCGGCCGCGATCATCAGTCGAACTCAGATGATCCTTACGGACAGGACCTCAACGGCTGGAAGTTGATGAACAGGAAGTCAATCAACTCCGTAAGATCAGAGACGTCAATCATGCCGTCCGACGGTGCCGGGGGCTCCGGCATGATGTCGGCCTCCTCGGGACAACACAGCGGCGTGAAGTTGATAAACAGGTGATCGATCAGGTTGGTCAGATCTCCTACATCAACACTCTGATCGGCGGAATTACAACTGCCCACCAAAGCCACGTTGCCTTTGTCCCCCACGCAACAGCAGGCATCGCCGATACCGTCACCGTCGATATCCTCCTGACCCGGATTGAATACTCCCGGACAGTTGTCGTCTTCATCCATGTGACCATCACCGTCAGTATCGTAATCACATATCACGCGGTTCAGATAGAAACCGTCGATTCCCGCTTCAACAATGCCCGATGGGTCCCCATCGACCACCGTAAAGCGCACCTGCATGGTCGTGGTCAGATGCATGGCGATATTCGTCAGGATCGTATCGTTGATTTCGTGATGATGCCAGTACAAACCACCGTCCGTATTGTGACGGGCGACCTCGTGCCAGGTCCCCACAGCGGCGTTACTGGTAACCTCGACCGAGAGGTAATCGGCCCCGCCGGAGGCATCGGACAGGTACAGGTAGTAGTCGTAACCCAGGTTGCCGCCCCGGGTCCAGTCAAACACATTGGAGGTCAGGCGGACCGCGCCGCCGTCGACATCCGTGTTGCCCATTTCGTTCTGGGTCAGGTAGCACTGGCCGCTGCCGTCGGCATCGGTAGCCGGATCGTAATCCCAGCCCGGATCGTTAACCGGTACGCCTCGCTCCCACCATCCGCCGGTGGCGCCCAGGCTTTCCGTGGTCCAGCCCGGATCGGTTTCGAAATCGTAACTCAGCATCGGTGTGACCACCCCGACCTGCGCGGTATATACAATCGACGGGGCCCCGGCCGGGCTGTACACCGTCATACCACCGTCGCCATCGGCGCTGACATAAAACTCCGGTTCTGCAACACAATCAGCGGCAGGCAGAGTAGCCTCAAACAGATCGCCGCCCAGCGGTGTCAACGGGGCGGTCAGGAAGGCGCCGTCGTCAAAACGATAGTGCAACGTCCCCGATCCCGGGACATAGACCTGCATCCCGTCTTCAATCCGCACCGTAAACGTGTTGGCAACGTCCGGCGCCAGGATTTCGGGCGGTCCGTCGGGAAGGTTCACGCCCAGATACCGCTCGGCCGTGGCCAGACCTTTGATGCAGAAATTGGCGGTCGAATCGAAGAAATACATGTCCTGCCAGGCGGACGCCTCGCGGTAGTAGCTCTCCCCTTCTTTGGCGGTGGATTCAACTATCGTACGGTACTTGGCGCCAAGCAGAACGGGTATGTCGGAGGTGCGGTCATACGGATGGCCACCGTCGGAGAGGTAGACGTAAATATAAAAATCGTCGTCGACGTCAATCTGAACCGGTGTATCAAGATCAATCGTGTGGAAGCCGTGGTGCGGAATGTAGCCCGATTTCGTACTGAGTTCGTCGAGTAGAGTACCGCCTTCAAAACGGCCGTAGATAGTCACGGTGTAATCCACGCTGTCGGCGGCGGTGAAGAAATTGACCGCCCGAAGCGTTTCCCCGGCCGGTCCGGCGCCCACACCGGTGAAAGCGCTGAACGCCTCCGTGCAGTCCGTTTTGGTGTCTCGCCAGCCGTGGTAGTCATGGTAATACACCTGGTCGTATTGCATCGGCTCAACGTTCTGGAACGAGACCGCGCCCATCTCCGGATGGTGACCGGCGTGTTTGTCGTAGTATGATATCCAGAAGTAGCCGGAAAAACCCCAGCTTGCCCCCCAGCTGTTTTTGATCAGCCAGGCACCGGGTTCGGGAGCCAGCGTGATTTTGTTATCATCCCAGCCGATAATTGCCACGGCGTGGTTGGGGTCGAGCGGGTTGGTCGGCGGCTGGTAGTGGATGTAATCCAGGATAAAGGAGCCGTCGTAGCAGAGCGCAGTCCCGACGACTCCGTGAGTCATGACCATCTCTTTGATGATATTGATATTGCTGAGATCGGCTCCGGCCGTGAACCATTCGACATCGCGGGCATAATAGTAATGGTAGCTCGTGTCGTCGCGGAGCGGCGGTGTGGCATACGACTGACCGTCGACATCGCGTACCGCCCCTTCCCCGCGCGAGAGATACGCGGTGGTGACCCGGTAATCTCCCCCCATATGTACTTCCAGGCCGGCGCCCGACGGTGGGGTGATATCGTCATTGTTGTGTTGATTGAAACCGTTCCACCAATCCAGGTGGTATTCGGCCAGGTTGGGTTCATCGGCTTCCCCGGCCGCAGTCCAGACCCCGGTCATCAGGAGGTTGCCCTCCATGGCAGCATAGGCGCCGTGAGTCCAGCAGGTACCGCCGGTCTGGTTTTTGACCGAGGTAACATAGTTGATACCGCCGACATCGCGCAAATCATAGGTTGCGGGGGGATCGGCGGCGACCGACGCAGCAGCCAGTAGCAGGAACACCACCAACACAATAAGCAGAACTCTGTCCGTCTCCATAGTACCTCCGAGAAGGTTATGTCAAGATCAGTGAAGGACCGTGAGGTGGTGAGAGGGTACGCTAGTCCTTGTATGTAGCGATACTCCGAAATATACCAATTTGCCCCGACCTGTCAATGATTGATAAGCGGGGGCGGGCTTCCCTGGCTGTCAGGGGGCCGTAACGTGAGGACGTGACAGCGGTTGGAAGTCTGACGAATTCCCGTAGCGACGGTCTCCGTACGATGAAGTGTCCGTTCGCAGATGTTGTAGACAAGGAAACAGGGCAACCATTCATCCGCGCCGGCAGAGACCGGCGGGTTGGTAAATCCTGATGTACGCAGGTCTCTGAGGCTGTTGCGATTGTCTGGGTGCCGACCGTTTACATCGGTTCGGCGTG
>JAHIVM010000035.1 GCA_018816665.1 Candidatus Zixiibacteriota bacterium | reverse complement strand
TTCCACCGCAAAAACGTCCGGGCCACCTGGTTCATTCTGGGCTGGTGCGCGGAGCGATTTCCCGATCTGATCCTGCAAATCGCCGACGCCGGCCATGAAATAGCCTGCCACAGCTATCGTCACAGGCGGGTCGATACGTTGACGGCTGATGAGTTCCGCGACGACACGGTGCGGGCGGTCAAGGCGATTACAGCGGCTTCGGGAGTCAAACCCTTCGGCTACCGGGCGCCGTCCTGGTCGCTTAACGATGGTACCGCGTGGGCTTTCGAGATTCTGTCCGAGCTGGGCTTTCAGTACGACAGCTCCATTTTTCCCATCAAGCACGATCTGTACGGCATGCCCAAAGGCCCCCGCGACCTGATCCGGATGTCCTTTGGCAACGGTCGGTTTCTCTACGAGATGCCGGCCTCGACATACCGCATGCTGGGACAGAATATCCCGCTCGGCGGCGGCGGATATCTCCGTCACTCGCCATACTGGCACTCCCGCAGTCTCATTCGTAAGCTCAATCGGGTAGGCCGGCCGGCTGTAGTGTATGTACACCCGTGGGAGATTGACCCCGATCCACCGCGCATCGATGGACTCTCGCCGGTACAACGATTCCGCACCTATGGCTCTACAGCGATCTTTGAACGCAAGCTGGAACGCCTGGTCGGCGAGTTCGAATTTACGACAATGATTGACTATATCCGCTACACCACGTCGCAGCCGATAGGCTTTGAACGCTAGATTCTGGGTGTTTTGAGCCGGGAAACCACCGACTGTCGGGCGCAGTCCGGGGGCCTTCCCGGGGTGCTGTTCTCTTGCTCTATGAGCAAGCGGCATAAATACTTACCTGTCCAGACGGACTACCGTATAATAAATCCTTGACTATCAGGTGTATAAGAAGTAACACTTGTATACCTGAGAGGGAAAAACCGGATGAGGAGTGTTCAATGAAAAAGTGGATTGTATTCGGTCTTCTTATGCTTATGGTCATTCCGGCAACCGAGGCTGGTCGCAGAAAGGCCAAGGCTGGAAAAATCGATAACGATGTGTATACGGACAGTCGCTACGGCTTTCAAATGCCTATTCACGAAAACTGGAAGCCCAGGGTGGAGAAGGATGAAAGTGATGTTCGTCTGATTCTGACGCAACGAAACTACGCCATTCCACCCGATTATCTCAACGCACAGGACTATACCAAGGTGCCGCGGGTGGTTGTATATGTGGACACCTGCTCAGTGAATGAGCACCAGTTCATTGATTCGCTCACCAGCTACGACTACAAGTCCGATCAGAAAAACGCCATCATGAAGGAATTCGACTTCCTTCATGAAATGGAGATAATCCCCAAGGGTCGAAGCCGCCTTTCAGTCGGTGATGTTTCCGGGACTATCTGGAAGGGCGAGTCCAAGTATACCAAGGAAATTCAGGTGGGATCGTCGTCCGGCGCTACCCGGGTCAAGGGTTCCTACGGTGGTGCGATCATGGCGCTCAAGCCGGATCGAAACACGATCGTACTCATTCATATGATGTGTGAGTGGGACTATTACGATGACGTTCTGCGCGAGGTGGAGTCCATGGTTGCCGGTATGGTCTTCCCGAAGGAGAAGAAGGGCAAGAAGTAGTCCCCCTTCGGGTGGGGAGGTGCCCCTCCGCATGGGCGTTTTTGGTTGACCGTTCTGTAGAGCAGTAGTATCCTTGTTGGCCGTGAATTGGAAGCATAATCGACGGAGGTCATATGTGGGCCGTTAGGGCGCTACTCGTACTGGTGTTGCTGCTGGTGGTGGTGGCATTCGCATATAACAATTTCGGTCCGGAACAGAAAGTCGATGTCAAACTCGAACCGCTGTTGCCGAACTATCTGGGTGTGCCGCTCGTGACCGTGGTCTTCTGGTCGTTTGCCGCCGGTGCGATTCTGTCGATGTTTCTGTTTGTTTCGGTGTACATCAAACAATCCGTTGACCAGTATGCGGCCAAAAAACGTATTCGTTCATTGGAGAACGAAGTTGCCATCTTGAGAAATCGCCCCATCGAGGAGTCGGCCGAGTTGCTTAAGGGCGCCGACCGGCGTAACGAAGAGCAGGAATCGCCTTTTTCCGGCGGGAATCAATCATGACCGAGTACATTCTGGTTTTTCTATTGCTGCTGGTTGTTGCAACCGGATTCTATCTCGTGTACGAACGCCTGACCGGCAAGAAAAAGGACTCACCGCATTCCAGCTATGTGGAGGCGTTGCGTGATCTGCTCGACGGTCGCCAGGAATCGGCCTTCACCAAGTTGCGCCAGGTGGTGGCCGAGGACTCACAGAACCTCGATGCCTATCTTCGGCTGGGACAAATCCTGCGCGAGAATTCTCAAGCCGAGCGTGCGATTCAGGTACACAAGGATCTGACCCTGCGGCAGGGACTGCCGCGCGAAGACAAGGTGGCTATCCTGCATCAGTTGTCCCTGGATTACCTGGCGCTTAACGATGTCAAAATGGCCGAGTCGGCTCTCAGGGAGTTGATCGGTCTGGCAGGCGATGATCACTGGGCCCACACCCGCCTGCTGAAACTCCTGGAGAAGAGCCAGCGTTGGGAAGACGCCTATGACACTGCCGTGCGAATCCTGCAGCTGGAAGCCAACAAATCAAAAAAACCGCTGGCGCGTTTCAAATACCAGGCTGGACTACAGTTGTATCGCAAGCGCGAGTATCACAAGGCACGGATCGTGTTCAAAGAGGCTATCGGGCTTGACCCTACCTATGTTGACGCTTACCTCGCGATTGGTGATTCGTACGCCGATGAAGGCCGGCACGAGGATGCCGTGACCTTCTGGAACAAACTGATTTCCGCAGTGCCGGAGCAGGGACACCGGGTCATCGACCGATTGCAGAAAACGCTTTTTGACCTGGGACGGTTCGGTGACATCCAGGGCATCTGTGAATCGATTCTGGAACATGCGCCCCGCAATATTGAAGCTCGTCGCGCGCTGGCGGAGTTCTATGCCAAGAAAGGCGACCTTGATCAGGCCGTGGAGATAATCGAGAGCATTTTCGATGACTACCCGGTTGATCAGGATGCCGCTCTGAAACTCATCAGGCTGTATCTCGAGCGCGGGGAGCAGGATCGGATCCGCGGGTTGCTTCGCAATATCGAACAGCGACGAGAAAAACAACGGGAACTGCCGGCCGATCGCGCCTCCTCGGCCGTCTCACCCGAAGCCACTGCATGATGTGTCCTCAGTCGCAGGCTGTGAATTCCTATGAAGATGCTGGTCCAGATAGTTGTTGTAGTTGTCCTGTTGCATGTCCCCGGCGCGTGGGCCGACGATCTGTATTCGCTCATCCGGCAGGGGAAACTCGACGAAGCCCGCGACTCACTCTCGAAAGTTGCTTCGGCGGCTTCTC
>JAHIVM010000467.1 GCA_018816665.1 Candidatus Zixiibacteriota bacterium | reverse complement strand
TTGTCGCGCAGGTAGTCGAATCCGAATTCGTTGGCGGTGCCGAAGGTGATATCGCAGGCGTACTTCTCACGACGTTCCGCGTTGGTCATCTGGTTCTGGATCACGCCGACCGTCAGCCCCAGCCATTCGTAGATTTTGCCCATCCACTCGGCGTCGCGACGGGCCAGGTAGTCGTTGACGGTTACGAGGTGGACGCCTTTGCCCTCAAGGGCGTTTAGATACGTGGGCAGGGTGGCGACCAGCGTTTTACCTTCACCGGTGGCCATTTCGGCGATTTTGCCCCGGTGCAGCGCTATGCCGCCGATTAGCTGGCAGTCGAAATGCACCATATTCCATTCGGTGTCAATTCCCGCCACATCCCAGGACGTCCCCACGTGACGGCGGCAGGCCTCTTTGACGACTGCGAAGGCCTCGCACATGATATCGTCGAGGGTTTCGCCCTCGGCCAGACGTTTCCGGAACTCCTCGGTTTTGGCCTTCAGTTCGTCATCGGAAAGCTGCTGCAGGGCATCAAAATGCTCATTTATCTCGTCCACGAGCGGGCGGAGTCTTTTGACTTCCCGGTCGTGCTTGGTGCCGAATACTTTTGTCAGTAGGTTCATCACTATCCTATGATTTCTGGTGCATCCTACGATTAAACAAAAAAACTACAACAATGGCCCCAAAAAGGCAATTAGAACCTCCCCGAAACGGTCGGAGAGCAATTTCGACATTTGTCTTGAAGGTTGCGCCTGAGAGACATACATTCCCACAGATGTCCAAACCAGAACCAGGCATAGTAGTGGCCTGTCGGGGGCGACGATTCGAGGTCCGGGCCGAGGATCAAACCCGCTGGCAGTGCGAAGTACGGGGGAAAGTCAAGGCCGAGGCCGATGCCACGACTCCGGTGGCGGTGGGCGATGATGTGCTGTTTACTCGCTCTCGCGAGGACAGCGGCGTGATCGACAAGGTTATGGAGCGACGGACCGCTTTTTTTCGCCCGGCCAAGGGACGCGATGACAAAAAGCAGGTTATCGGCACCAATCTGGACCGGCTGGCCGTGGTGTCATCGGTGCAGTCGCCCATCCTGAATACCGGGATGATCGATCGGTGTATTGTGGCGGCCCTGAACGGACATATGGATCCGGCTGTCATTATCAACAAGGTCGATCTGAAAGTACCGTCGAATCTGGACGAGATTTTTGCCGCCTATCAGAGCTCAGGGATTCAGATATTCCTGGTTTCGGCTCTGGACGGTACCGGGATTGACGAGTTACGGAAGTATTTGGACGGTCACCGGACACTATTTGCCGGGCACTCGGGGGTAGGCAAATCCACACTGCTGAACCGGCTGATTCCGGGGCTGAATATTAAGACCAGGGAGGTCTCATCATATTCCAATCGGGGCAAACATACCACCACCAGCATAGAGCTGTACGAGCTGCCGACAGGCGGTTTTCTGGTGGACTCGCCCGGCCTGAAAGTGCTGGGGTTGTGGAATGTTACCCGAGAAGAACTGCCCTATTTTTATCCTGAATTCGAACCTTTTCGCGATGGCTGCCGTTTTAGTCCGTGTAGCCATACTCATGAGCCGGATTGCGCGATAAAACAGGCAGTTGAGGAAGGCAAAATCAGTAAGTTCCGGTACGACAACTTCGTCACCATCTACGGAACACTGTGAAGTTACGGATAACTTCAGGAATTACAGCAACTTACCGATAGAATAAGCAATCATTATGGCTTCCGGGAAGAACATAGAATTCCGAGTCGGAGTCATCGTCCTGTTGACGGTGGCCGTGCTGGCCGTCTCGCTGTACTGGCTGCAGGGGTACAAGCTCAAGTACAACTCGCAGTTGATAATGCTGCGTTTTGACGATGTCGGCACCCTGGCTATTGGTGACAAAGTCACGGTCTCCGGCGTCCACAAGGGCAAGGTCAACAAGCTGTGGCTGACCGATCAGGGTGTACTGGTGGAATTGCAGGTTTACCAGGATGTTGTCCTGAAGCGCGATGCTGTTTTCACGATCAAAAACCTGGGTCTGATGGGGGAGCGGTTTATTGCCATTTCTCCCGGACGGGACAGCCTTGTATACAATTTGGCCGACACGGCCGACGGCAGCTATGACTACGGTATCCCGGAAGTGATGGGGGCCATGGGGGATATGGTTGCGGAGTTGCGCAGCCTGGTCCGATCGCTCAAACGGACGGTCGCCTCGGATTCATCGCTGGACAAGTTCAACCGGACGGTGGCCAACCTGGAATCCGTTTCGGCTTCGATGGCCGGCTACATGAACCGCACCGAAACCAAGCTGGACAAAACCGCCGACAACTTCCTGTACTCGTCGCGCAAACTGCGTGATATACTCACCCGCAACGATGATCGTATCGACTCATCGTTCGTGCGCCTGGATCGAGTTTCGCAGGGGCTGGAAGGGTTCGTGGGACAACTCGACTCGCTGGCCCAGTCGGCCCGAACGTTTGCGTCATCGCTGGAAAACGGTGAGGGAACTCTGCAGGCCCTGATGGAGGACCGTCGCTTATACGATGATCTCCGCAAGGCCGCCGACAATCTTGACGATCTCATCAACGACATTCGCGCCAACCCGCGTAAATACATAAACCTGAAGGTGGAGCTTTTCTAGGATGGACAAGTTCAAGCTGGCATTTGGAATTCACAACCATCAGCCCGTGGGCAATTTTGCCGCGGTCTTTGACGATGCGCACCGCCAGGCTTATCGCCCGTTTCTGGAGTTGCTTGAGGAATACGATGATATATCGATTTCTCTCCATCAGTCAGGTATCCTGTGGGATTGGCAGAAAGTTTCCGATCCGTCCTATTTTGAGTTGGTCGGCCGCATGGTTGACAGGGGTCGATTGGAGCTTATCACGGGCGGGTTCTACGAGCCGATTCTGACATCGATTCCGTCGCGCGACGCCCTCAACCAGATTGCCCTCCTGACGTCGTTTCTCCACAGTCACTTCGATGCCAGCCCGACCGGCCTCTGGCTGACTGAACGAATCTGGGAGCCGCATCTGCCAAGTCTGCTGGCCAGGGCCGGCGTGAAGTATCTGCCTATCGACGATACGCATTTCATATATGCCGGCTTTAATCTCAATCAGCTCAGCGGTCCGTTTGTCACCGAGGACGAGGGGCATGCCGTTACGCTGCTGCCGATTCAGAAGCGGCTGCGCTATCTGCTGCCGTTTGGCAAGGTGGAAGAACTGATTGACGAACTCAAAATGCAGGCCAATCGCAATCCCAAGGGGCTCGCGGTGTATGCCGATGACGGCGAGAAGTTCGGGGTATGGCCTCATACGCACGAGCACTGTTACACCGACGGCTGGCTGCGCGATTTCTTTGACGCCGTGATGAAAAACACTGATTGGCTTGAGATTGTCCCGCTTGGGGTGGCCGCCGCGATGCCCTCGGTCGGACGAGCCTACTTGCCGTCGGCCTCATACGAGGAAATGCTGCACTGGTCATTGCCCGCGCCGGCGTTTCGCGAGTACGAAGAGTTTGAGCGGTGGCTTTCCGATAGCGGCCAGAAGGTCCGTTACGGACGGTTTGTCCGGGGTGGTCACTGGCGCGGTTTCCTGGCCAAGTACGATGAGTCCAATCTCATGCACAAAAGCATGCTGCGCATATCGGCCGAACTGGATACCTACCTGCAGAGCAATCCGGAAGCCGGTGACGAGGTAGCGGCCATCCGTCACGATCTTTATGCCTCCCAATGCAATTGCCCCTACTGGCACGGTGTGTTTGGCGGTCTGTACCTGCCTCACATCCGCCAGGCGGTCTACTCGCGCATGATTGAGGCTCACGCCGCCCTGCGTAAGTTGGGCAAGTTCCCTGTGATCACCACGGACATGGTCGATTACGATATGGACGGCAACGACGAAGTAGTGGTGGACAGCGATGATTTCACGGCGGTTTTCAAGCCCCGTCTGGGAGGAACACTTCTGCATCTCGCACTGAACCGTCGCGGCTTCAATGTCACCGACACCCTGACTCGTCGCAAGGAAGGCTATCATCTGAAGCTCGACCAGGCGGTGTCGGCCGACACAGAGGACAGCGGCGCATCGATTCACGATCTCGTGATGACCAAGGAACCGGGCCTTAGCCAGTATTTGCTTGAAGACTGGTATTTGAAGCGGTGTCTGATCGATCACTTCCTCTCTCCCGAGGTGGAGGCAGGTGACTTTGTCGCCGGAAAGTTCGGCGAAGAGGGGGATTTTGTCCTGGAGCCGTATGATGTCAAGCTGGCGTCTGACGGTCGAAGTGTGATTCTTTCTCGATTGGGACACGTGTTTCGGGCCGGTCAGAAATGCCCGGTTCAGATACAGAAGACGGCTGTGTTCACGCCCGGATGTGAGTACATTGACGTTACGTACACGCTCTCCAGTTCCTTCCCGGGCGGAGTAGCCGTCAATTTCGCGGTTGAGAACAACTTCAATTTCCAGGCCGGTCATGCCGAGGATCGTTTTGTGCTGGTCGATGGTGTGCAGCCGGAAGAATCATATCTTGACTCTACCGGGGTCCACAAAGGGGCTTTCCGTATAGCGCTGGTCGATCAATTTCGCCAACTCGCGGCGGTGGTCGCCGCCGAGGAGGCGGCAGATATCTGGCACCAGCCGATATTCACCGTCTCGCTCTCCGAGGGCGGCTTCGAGAAAGTGTACCAGGGGACGACCATTCTCCATCGGTATCGACTGAAACTGACAGACCAGCCGAGCGTTTTGCATTTCCGGCTATCGGCCGGGGCAGAAGCCGATGTTCTCCGGAAGAAGTCATCATCGGACGCCGTCTGCCCCTGAAACCGGGGTAGAATCCGGGTTCCATTTATCAGTTTGATTTTGGCTGTGGCGGGCCTATCTTGCTTCCCATGCTGGACAAAGTGGCTGAGGTCATAGCAGGCGCCCGCTCCTGTGCGGTGCTGACCGGCGCCGGCATTTCGGCGGAGTCCGGTGTTCCCACGTTTCGAGCGCAGCAGGGCCTGTGGAAGGAATTCCGGCCGGAACAGCTGGC
>JAHIVM010000466.1 GCA_018816665.1 Candidatus Zixiibacteriota bacterium | reverse complement strand
AGGTGATCGGCGCTCTGCCTTCGGGTGAAATCCTGACCGGCGTTCCCATCACGTTCAGGTTTCGTATGATAAACGAGGGACCGGGCTGCTACAATGTCTGTAACGGCTATCGGGTGTGGTCACCGGAAGGCATTCCTTTCACCAGCGTGCAGGGTACCCGGCTGCGACCCTGGTGGGACATGAACTGGACCTCGAACTTTGCCAATCATTTTGAGTGGGACGGTGCGGAGTTTGTGCCGGCTGCCGGCGGTGTACCCGGCCCCGCAACAGGTTCAGACGTCGCCATTTCCTTCTCGGCGGTTACTTTCGCGAAGGACGACAGACACTGTTCGTTCAATTTTCCACCCTGGTTTGATGACGTCACGTATGAGATCACTATTGAGCCCATTGATGCGCAGTACGCTGGCGGAACGATTTGCATCGACTCCACTTTCACGCCGCCAACCGGTGCATGGCGATGGGCTGAGATACATGGCCTCCCCTGGATCATCCCAGAGTGGGACGGCCCGCATTGCTTCACAGTGACCAACGAGTGCTGCGTGGGCGAGATGCGCGGCAATGCCGACTATGACGATTCAGACGAGATAGATATTGGGGATGCAACGGTTTTGATCACGCATCTGTTTATTGACTTTGAGCCGCTGGACTGTCACGCCGAGGCCGATGTTGACGGCACCGGGGTGGTGGATATCAGCGATCTCACGATCGTGCTCAGATACCTGTTCCGCGACGGCCCGGCGCCCGATCCCTGTCCGTAGCTACCGGTCCCCGCGATTACTGATTGCGACTATTTCAGCCGGACCACGGCGACAGCACTGCGGTCCGGTTTTTTTGTGGCATTTGCCAGAGACAGGGATCGTAAACTCCGGAATACTTTACCCATAAGTACGTATTTATATGGCACTTAACGGCTTAAGGGTCGTAAAATGTTGCAATATTTCCTTGCCCGCATCCGTAAAACGTATATATTGCCCGAGATTTGACAGCGACATACTTTGTGGCTTTCCATAACGGAGGATAAGCGTCATGGCTATGACAATCACTGATGAATGCACCGCCTGCGGACTGTGCCTGGAAGAGTGCCCGACGGAATCGATCACCGAGGGCGATATCTACGTAATCAACCCTGACACCTGCAACGAGTGCGAAGACGAGGATGATGGTCCGCATTGCATCGAGGTGTGCCCGGTTGACTGCATCGAGAAGGCCTGATTCACACGCGATCTTTGAGTGTGGCCGCCCTATGGGGCGGCTTTTTTTTGGGTGGAAATCCGGGCAAAAAAAGAGGGCGCTACTCTGGTTGGGTAGAGGGGGCTAGGAAACTACCCAGGGACAGCAGAGAGTCACCCTCGTATCTGAAGAAAAATCTGATGTCGTATTCGTCTAATGAATCAAAGATGATTTTTCGGTCACTATTTGTCAAGTGCTTTTTTGTTTTGTCGGCGTGTGACCTCGATTCCTTTAGCCTTTTTTCGTCATAATTTCGCTCAATAACGAACAACTCGGACAGGAATAGTCATTAGCAGCGGTTCATCGCCCGGAACGTCAAAAGATAACCGGTAGTTGGTCAGGTAGGTACCGGGTTCGAGATTTTCGGATGGCCGCACCTCCAGCTCAATACGCTCGCCCTGTGCGGCCTTTGACCTGGTCGGCGTCACCGATATGACACCCTCGTCCAGAACGAATATGTCGTCAAGGACCAATTCTTCCATGGCGGTATTAAGGACACCGGCGGTCCTGGATTTCTGCCCCGGCAGGAAAAACAGCGATACCGGATCAGGCTTCACCTTGTAAAACCACTGACCCACCGTGCTGAGGTAGAATAGCTCGAGTTTGGGGGCCTGGGGATCGCTCGTCCACACGCGCACGGCCTTGCTGACTCGACCGTAGTAGTTCATCGTACTGAATGACAGCCGAAACGAAACCGTGTCTCCGGGGGCCAGCACCGAGTCCAGAAACGAGACTGTCGAGCAATCACAGTTAACCTTCACCGAGTCGATTTTCATCGTGTCGACACCGCGATTGAACAGCTTGAAATCGTGGTAGACCTCAAAGTCTATCCCAACCCCCCCAAAATCATGAATCCTTTCGGTGTACCAGATACTCGTTTGTCCCAGGGCTCCGGGAGGAGCGATCACTATCAATGCGAGCAGGATGGTGCTCACCCACAGGTGGGCAGCTTTCATTGCTGTACTTCCTCCAATTCCGTCAGATATCCGTAGCGACGCATCCAGGCGTCGTTGTAGCACTTGCTGAGGTATCGAATGCCGGCATCGGCGAACAACCCGACAATGATGGCTTCCGGGCCGGCCGTCGCAGCGACCCGTTCCATCGCGATCGCGACTGAACCCGATGAACCTCCGCCGCTGATACCCTCCTTGCGGGCGATAAGACGGGCCCGATTGAAGGAGTCCTTATCCGACACCGTAATGACCTCGTCGACAAACTCCGGGTGAAGCGCCTCGGTGACAACATCCGACCCGATGCCCTCCACGCGGTACAGAGCTCCCGGGATGCGACGGTTGTCCTTGATATAGTCGGCAAAAACGGAACCCTCGGGGTCGACCGCGATTGCTTTGATCTCCGGGTTGCGCTCCTTGAGATACTTGGCCGCCCCCGAAAAAGCTCCGCCGGTGCCGATACCGGCCACAAAATGGGTAATCTGACCGTCGGTATCCTCCCATAGTTCGGGGCCGGTGGACAGGTAGTGGGCCTCCACATTGTCCTGGCTGTCGTACTGATCGAGATCGAAGTAGCCCTTTTCCTTGGCCAGTCGCCGGGCCACCGAATAGAACCCCACAGGATCGTCGTGATCCGGAACCGTGGGGCAGACGATGACCTCCACGCCGTACGAGCGGATGAGATCGACTTTTTCCTGGCTGGTCTTCTCGGGCGTGGTGACAATGGCTCTGAGGCCGAACTGGCTGGCCACCATGCCCATTGAGGAACCGGTATTGCCGGACGTGTTGTCAATTACCGTGTCGCCCGGCTTCAGCCGTCCCTCGGAAACCGCTTTGCGAATAATATGAAGCACCATTCGGTCCTTGAGAGAACCGCTGGGATTGACGTACTCAAGTTTGACATAAGCCCGGGGCCCGTTCTCCGGAATACCGGTTCGCAGCCGAACCAAAGGCGTATGGCCTACCAGATCAGTGATGTTTTCGTACAGTTTCATTCCTTCTCCCAAAAAATGCTTTTCTATTATACCATCGACTACGGTGTTTTCAACCCTTTTATTGACACTCTGCCGCCGTCTTTATGGTTGACAACCGTTTATCTGAACGATTTTATGCTTTCATAGTTCATTGCGAGTCAGCTATTGCCGACACTTTCTAACATGGATGATGTCGGTTTTGTTGGAGGGAGTATGAGACTGCTGAATGTTGTATTGATTCTGGTGCTTGCCCTGATGTTTGCTGCCGGTTGCTCTGACAGTCAGAAGGACGCCGCGAAGCTCGAGCAGGAAGTTATGGACATGGAAGGTGGCACGGACACCATCAGCACCGAGACCTCGGCGGCCGTGGAGAGCGTCGCGGCTGAAACGCCGGTAGCCGACGCCGCCGATGCGGTACCTACGGAAGAACAGCGCACTCCCACCTTTGCCAACGAGGCACCGACCGGCGACGGATGGACGGTCCAGGTGGCCTCCTGTGAAAGCGGCGACTACGCCGAACATCTCACCGATGTGTATTCGGCGCGTGGGTATGAGCCGTATGTGACGACTTTCAGTCATGCCGGCCAGCAATACTATCGGGTGCGTATTGGTGCCTTTGAGTCCGAGGCCGAAGCCAGGGAACTCAAACTGGAACTCACGGACCGATACTCAATCAATCCGTGGATCGCCCGTATAGGCCAGTAGCTTGTCGGAGACATATCCGATTTCGATTGGATACCAAGAGAGATTTCCGCCCGGTGGTCGTACTGTAGTCCACCGGGCGCACTCGTTTAGGGGAGATGTCAGGATGTCCGACATACGCCACCGACTAGCCCGACCCGACCTTGGCGACGAGGAACTCGCAGCCGTCAAACGTGTATTCGAAAGCGGTTACCTGATTCAGGGACCGGAGGTGGAGGCCCTGGAAGGGGCGGTGTGTGAACTGACCGGCGCCCGCTACGCCGTGGCCGTATCATCCGGCACGGCCGCTCTGCATGTTGCGTATCTTGCGACGGGTGTCGCGCCCGGCGACGGTTTATTGATTCCATCGTATGCCTGGCCGTCCGCCGCCAATCTCGCCCTGATGCTGGGGGCTCGTCCGTACCTGGTCGACGTCTCTCCCGACACTTACAATCTCGATGTTGAAAAACTCCGGCGGCGGATTCAGAAGATCACCGCAGAACACGATTCTCCACTGAAAGCCGTTGTGCCGGTTCATCAGTTCGGCCTGCCGTGCGATATTGCAGGGGTTGTGGCGACTGCCAGAGCACACGGTCTGGATGTTATCGAAGATGCCGCCTGTGCCTTGGGGGCAAGAATCGGCCGCACGTCAGTTGGGTGTTACGGCCGGCTGGGCATTTTCAGCCTGCACCCGAGGAAGTCAGTGACTACGGGGGAGGGCGGTATCATTGTCACCGGCGATGACGATTTAGCTGAGCGCTGCCGGGCCCTGCGCGACCACGGGCGTGACCGGACCGGGGTTATTCGGATACCGGGTCTCAACTATCGTCTGACCGAAATGGCCGCGGCGGTGGGCAATGTTCAGTTGAAGCGCCTGCCGGCAATCTTGAGAAAGAAACGACGCCTCGTTGAGGTGTATCTGTCCGTGTTGGCCGGCGACGCACGGATTGACTTGCCGGCTGCTCCCGAGGAACATACCTGGCAGACTTTCATGGTCGTGGTTGTGGGTGTGGAACGCCGACACGTTATCGACCGGCTGCGGGAAACGTACGGTATTGAGTCCGGTGTTGGTTCGGTCGACGCTCACAGTCTGGATCTCTTTCGTGAGCAGCCGGAATGGGAGCACCTGCCGGTTTCCGAACGACTGGCCGACTGCGGCCTTGCGCTGCCCCTGCACGCCCGCATGTCCGAGGACGATGCCGCCTTCTGTGCGGAATCTCTGGTGGTGGTCCTGAACTCGCTGTCCTGAACGCAAAAGGACGCCCGGCCTGCGCCGGACGTCCCATCTGGTTCGTCAGAAACTTGTCTCAGCTCAATCACTAGTCATCGGCTTCTTCCATCTTCAGAGGCTTGAGATGGGAGTCAAAAAACGCTACCTGTTTGCGATATTCGGCAATGACGTTCTCACGTTTGCCGCTGCCGTGCCCTTCGTCCATGAAAATCAGCGAATCAACCACTCCGCCGTTGTCCTGGATTGCTTTGATGATCTGGCGCGCCTCACTGATCGGCACGCGCGGATCATTGGCGCCATGAACCACCAGTAAGGGTGTTTTTATCAGATGAGCTTTGTGCAGCGGTGAAATGGATTCGAGGAATTCGGGGTCCGAGAGGGGACCGTATTCGGCTTCCCGCAGGTACCGGCGGTAGTCCGCGGTGTTCTCCAAAAATGTCTTGAAGTTGGAAATACCAACATTGTCTACGGCTGCCGACAACAGGTCCGGGTATTCCGTGATCATGCCGAGGACGACATAGCCGCCATAAGAACCGCCGCGAATACCTATCATACCCTGTTTGGTGTATTCTTCCTGGATCAGCCAGTCAATTGCGGCTTTGTAGTCTTTCAGGGAGTTTTTGCGCAGCTTGTAATTGTCCAGATTCTGGAAATCCCGACCGTAGCCCGATGATCCCCTGGGATTTACGGCCAGAATGCCGTAGCCGTTAAGCAGCATGTACTGGAAATTACGAATGAACGCCGGGTTGAACTGACTTTCCGGCCCTCCATGAGCGTAGATCATAAACGGCACGGGTTCACCCTCGACATAGCCGGGGGGAAGGTACAGGAAACAGGGGATCTCAAGATCGTCAAAGCTCTTGATCCGCACCAGGCTCGGTTCGGTGAACAGCGCGCGATCTATACCGGCGTATGCCGAGAACGTCAGCTGATCAAGTTGCTCACTGGCCGGATTCCAACGCCAGACATCCGGTGCCCGGGTCGGGCCGTGGAAGGATATGAGACAGATACCGTCCCGATCGAATCCGTCAAAGCCAAGCTGTCCGTCGAGCGGTGGTGAGGGCAGTTCAGTGCGGGATTCCACTTCCCGGATTTTCAGCCGCATGTAGGCGTCTTCATTGACTACTGCGGTCATATACTTGTAATCGCGGGAGATGTACAAACCGTCGACACCCCACTTGGGATCAATCCAGCCGTCGTTCAGGAATTCGACAGTGCCGGAACCAACCTTCATTTTGCCCACGCGTGTGACGCCGTCAACATTGCCGTTGCACAACAGCCATATGGTTTCATTGTCCGGCATCAGGGTCGGAGACTCATAAATGACTTCCGACGTATCGGTATTCAGTTGCTGGAACTGACCCGAGTTGACATCCAGGAGGTATATGTCGTTGTCGACGTTGGAATGGAAGCGACCTATGAGCATTTTGCTGCCGTCCTGGGACAGACTCAGCACAGCTTTCCAGCCGTCAATGTCAGAGTCGTTGCCGAAAACCTTGTGGCTCTCGCCGGTTGTGATATCCATTTGGAATATGTTGAAATCCCGGAGATTCTCTTCGTTGGAATAGTAGTAGATGGAGCGATCATCCTTGGCCCAGGCAATGCCGCCGAAGCGTACATTGTCGGCATCAGTCAACTGGTGAATTTGACCAGTACGGGTGTCCATCAGGAACAACTGGGCCCGTTCCGAGCCGCCGATCGATGCCCCCACGATGGCTTTGTCCCCGCCCCAGCTCAGGCTGAAGAAATCCACACCGTCCTCCAGCATGGTCAGCTGATACGGCCAGCCGTGCTCGTTGAGGCGGTATACCTGGGATCTGCCGGACATAGAGGAAGTGAAAAAGACGCCCTGGCCGTCCCAGGCATATCCGGCCGGAAGAGCGGCTCCAATCTGCATGAACGTGGCTATGTCGGGAATGTACTTGCCCTGGTCAAGTAGCGAGGGCTGCTCTCCGGTTTGCCCCAGCAATACGGCCGGGAACAGCATAAGGCACAGCAGGGATTTGGTGAGTAGCGCCGGTTGTTTGATCACAGTGATATCCTCCTTGTTCATCCT
>JAHIVM010000465.1 GCA_018816665.1 Candidatus Zixiibacteriota bacterium | reverse complement strand
TGCTTGCCCCCATCGGCCAAATCCGATACCTTCAGATTCTGACAATTAGATGCTGGAATGGGACTATTTCTTCTTTTGCAATATCGGCCCATCGTGCGTCTATGGTTGTAGCATCTTTGCGTAAATAGCCTGTTGGAGGAGTGACTTGGCTAAGGGATTGATTACACGGATAGGGCTTATCGCCCTCATCGCAACCCTCATGGCCTCAGCGGCATTTGCCCGCACGGCCCCGGGGTTCGAGAGAAATCGGGGAGCGTCGCCGACTACAGCCGTAGCCGCATACGGAAACGTCGGTCATGACATCGGCAAACTGGTCATGGCTGTCGCCAATGACGGTACCTTCGGATTGCAGCTGGGACATGCCGGCGACCGGGACTGGTTTACCGGAGAACAACTGCAAGCGTGCGAATACCCCAAAGGATCACGCACCCGGTACTTGTTTGCCGGTGACTTCTGGGTGGGCGCCGTCCTCGGTCGCGACACGCTGGTTTCCACCGGCGCCGACGGCTGGGATATTGCCGCCAACGAGTTTCACCCGGATGAACTGCCCCTGGGTGAGTTGATTTACCGTTCAAATGTAGATCCCTCCAAGCCGGAGTTTGACGGCGCTATTTCGGAGCAGGACTACATCGCGGTGTATTACGACACCTGCCTCAACTGCGCCGGCGTTACCGCCGATGCCGTTGACAACCGTCCGCACCGGCCTCTTAATCTCGAGGTGACACAGCGGTCGTTTGCCTGGTCGTATGAATACGCCGATGACTTTGTGCTTTTTGACTATGCGGTCAAAAACATAGGTACCGACCGGTTGCGGCGGGTGTATCTCGGTATCTACGTTGATGCTGACATCCACGCTCTCGCGGCTCAGGACGGTGCCCAGGACGATTTGTGCGGCTTCTATGAAAAGGCACCCGCCCGCTATCTGGAAGCGACAAGCTGTCCGCCCGACAGTGACGTGGTCAACGTCGCCTGGACCATCGACAACGACGGCGACCTGGCACAGACTATGTTGCCGCAGGTGCCCAATGTGACGGCTATGCGGATTGTGCGAACTCCTGCTGAATCCCTCCAGGTGTCGTTCAACTGGTGGATCAGTAACGGAGCCTCGAACCGTGACTTCGGACCGCAAAGCCGGGCCAAGCAGCGCGACCTCGGTCACGGCGGTCTCGGTACTCCCTCGGGTGACCGCAACAAGTACCACTACCTGACCAACGGTGAATTCGATTACGATCAGGCCAAAACGGCCACAATATCGGATCTTGATCCGGTCTGGCTCCCGCCGCCGGACAACTTCAAAAATGTCTGGCCGCTGGGTCTGGACACCCGCTATTTGCTGTCCTTCGGCCCGTTTGATATTGAACCGGGACAGACCCTGCCGGTGTCGTTTGCCTACGTTGGCGGTGAGTACCTTCACTCCAGTGTGGCAAACTACGAGGCTTTCGACGCCAACCCGACCAACTGGCAGGCCTACTACGACGGTTTGAATTTTGACAGTCTGGGCGTTAACGCTACCTGGGCTGACTGGATTTACGATAACCCGGGCGTTGATACCGACTCCGATGGTTACGCCGGTGTCGCGACCATCTGCTGGGCCGGTGGTGACTCGACTCTTGACAGCACCGTGCTGGTGGTCGACTCCGGCTTTGTACCCTGGGATTCACAATACGTTGAGTACTGGAGTTACGATGTTGCCGATACGGTCTGGCGCAAGGGCGACGGTGTACCCGACTTCCAGGGCGCCTCTCCTCCCCCGGCTCCGGCCTTCTACACGTCCAGTAAGGGTATCGCGGGACTGCGCGTGGAGCCATCGGTTGGCAAGATTCGTGTGCTCTGGAACGGCGTAAGGTCTGAAAATGCCAAGGATATTTTCTCCCGCGAGAAAGACTTTGAGGGCTACCGGGTGTACCTGTCTCGCGATGATCGTCGCAGCAGTTTCTCCCTGATCCAGTCGTACGATATTGAAGACTACAACAAGTGGGTGTATGATACGGCCAACAACGTGTTTGCCCTGTATGACACGCCGTTCCTCCTGGAAGAAGCCCGCGCGCTGTACGGCGGCGGCAATCCCGACTGGCACCCGCTGGATCATCCGCGTACCAACCCGCTCCGGTATGTCGGTATCGATACCTTGGGAACCATATATGATTCGACCTTCTACTTTGAGGGTCAGGACTTCAACCGGTCGATCCTGGGATCGGAACCCGATGCCAACACGCAGATCAGGAAGGTCTATCCGGACGCCCCGTATCCGCCGTCCATGGAACCGGATTCCATCTCCGATGAGGATTACGATCTTCATGTCACGGAAGAAGGCTTCCTGAAGTACTTCGAATACGAGTACACGATAGAAAACCTGCTTCCGACCGTGCCGTACTGGATCAACATCACGGCCTTCGACTACGGTTCGCCGTCGTCCGGGCTGCCGTCGCTGGAAACCAATCCCACGGTGGGACCGGTTACCACCTACGCGCTGGAATCGGTTGACAAGGTTCTCGCCGAGGATATGGAAGTGTTTGTGTATCCGAATCCGTATCGGATCGATGCCGACTATCGCGAACGCGGCTTTGAGGGTCGTGGGCAGATTGACCGGCCGGCCGATCGTACGCGGGCCATCCACTTCGCCAATCTGCCGCCCAAGTGCAAGATCAGCATCTACACCATTGACGGTGACCTGGTGCGTGAGATTCAGCACGATGTGGCGGAAGACGATCCTCTGGCCAACCATGAGATCTGGGATATGATCACGCGTAACACGCAGGCCGTGGTTTCCGGTATCTATTACTGGACGGTCGAGTCCGATTACGGTGAAACCCAGGTCGGCAAGCTCGTGATTATCATGTAGCTGAGTCCGGCCGAACACGAGAGGTCGCTGCCGACCTTCCACAAACGACAGTAGATAGCGCCGTCCAACTTCCCGGACGGCGCTGTTTTGTTTGGCGAAAACACACTGTTGAGGTGACCCGGCAGTCCTGGTGCGACAAGTTTGGACGGGCGCGCCGGATTTTGCAGCGAAAATGCGCTCGGGACAACCTACCTCGGTTTGCCAAGCGGCCTGAGAATCACTGTGGCGGCGCCGTTGAACAGGCGCGAACCACCTATTCGGGGCCGCGATCGTGTCCGACCACACACCACACGGCGCACCTCAACCCCTTGTCCCAACATCACTTAACCACCGATCCTCGAAACGGTTGCATTTTGCGTCAGGCACAATCGGATTCTGCTTGCCCCCATCGGCCAAATCCGATACCTTCAGATTCTGACAATTAGATGCTGGAATGGGACTATTTCTTCTTTTGCAATATCGGCCCATCGTGCGTCTATGGTTGTAGCATCTTTGCGTAAATAGCCTGTTGGAGGAG
>JAHIVM010000464.1 GCA_018816665.1 Candidatus Zixiibacteriota bacterium | reverse complement strand
TGTACCGTTCCTGGCCGCGCCTGAGCAACTGCATCGTGACCGGCACCGGCGCTTTGGTTACAAACGAACTGTCCGCATTACGGCCGCGATAGTACGCATCGTCATCGCGCAAATCGTTGCGGGCGACTGTCCCTGCGACAGGTTGCCGCATCGTGGAACCGTCCGCGAAGAACTTGCTTTTCGCCTGAGCCTTGTATTTTTCCTGCGTGTCCATATTGGGGTTCAGGTGAATCGGCGGTTTGTCCGACGGGCGCTGGCGGGCACAACCCGATAGCACGGTCAACATGACGACGACCGACAGTATGACGATTCTGGTGCTGTGTATGTACGACAGGTGCCTCATGACTTTTGCAGTACCTCCACGTTCGTACCCCCGATCGACTCCAGGAAGGCCCGGGTCTGATTCGAATCGAATTTTGGGTCAGCGGCCTCCACGCTTACAAAGAAACCGTCGTCCGTGACCTTCGCAAACATATCCGAGTAAAACACCGGGTGGAAAAACCGGGGCAGCCCGTTGAGAACCAGCATACCGATAAGGGCGGCAAAGGCCGACAGCAATACGCCCAGAGCAAACGTAATGGGCAGGTAAGCCTGGAAGCTGAAAAACGGTTTACCGGAGATGATGATGGGGTACTCAATCGTACTGGCCCACCATTGCAGACCGAGCGCGCTCGAGGTGCCCACCAGGGCGGCCAGGCCGACAATCCAGCCCAGCGGCGAACGTTTCAGCCCCATCGCACCGTCCATCCCGTGAATGGGGAATGGGGAGTGGCAATCAAAGTTCTTGTATCCGGCATCGCGGACTTTCTCCGCGGCATGATACAGGTCAGACGGGCTCTTGAATTCGGCGAGGACGCCTTCAATGTTCTGCGTTGCGTCACTCATGGTGTCCTCCCTTCGTCCCCGGTGCCACATAGTGCGGGTCCGCCTCCGGAAGAACGGTCTTAACCTCCGCCATCGAAATCATGGGCAGGAACCGGATGAACAGAAGGAACAGCGTGAAGAACAAACCGAACGACCCGACAAACGTGGCCACATCCCAGATGGTCGGACTATAGTAGTCCCAGTTAGCGGGCAGGAAGTCCTGGGCCAGGGACGACACCACAATCACAAATCGTTCGAACCACATACCAACGTTAATGAACAACGAGGCCACAAACATCACCGGGACACTGGTTCTGAGTTTTTTGAACCAGAACAACTGCGGTACCAGGACGTTGTAGCTCACCATAATCCAGTAGGCCCAGCCGTACTGGCCGAACGCCCGGTTGATAAACGTAAACTGCTCGTAGATATTGCCGCTGTACCAGGCGATGAAAAACTCCATGCCGTAAGCGTAGCCGACCATGGATCCGGTCAGAAGAATAATCTTGTTCATCTTCTCGAGATGATTGACCGTGATCATGTTTTCCAGGCCGAAAATCTTCCGGGCGATGATAGTCAGGGTTACGACCATGGCAAATCCGGAAAAGATGGCTCCGGCCACAAAGTACGGCGGGAAGATGGTCGTGTGCCAGCCGGGGAGAATACTCACGGCAAAGTCCGTACTCACCACACTGTGTACGGAAAGCACCAGCGGTGTGGAGATGCCGGCCAGGATCAGGTAAGCCAGTTCATAGTGTTTCCACTGACGGTTGCCGCCGCGCCAGCCCACCGACAGGATACCAAAAACGAATTTTTTGATTTTTGTTTTGGCGCGGTCGCGGAAGGTGGCCAGATCCGGAATAAGTCCGGTGTACCAGAACAGCAGCGAAGCGGTGAAGTAAGTGCTGACCGCAAAAACGTCCCACAACAGCGGGGACCTGAAATTCGGCCACATGCCCATCTGATTGGGCACGGGGAAGGTCCAGTACACCACCCACACGCGCCCGACATGGATAGCCGGAAATATCAGGGCGCAGGACACGGCGAACAGGGTCATGGCCTCGGCAAAGCGGTTGATCGATGTCCGCCAGCGTTGCCGCAGGAGGAACAGGATGGCCGAGATCAACGTCCCGGCGTGGCCGATACCGACCCACCAGACGAAGTTGATAATGGCCCAGCCCCAGCCGACCGGATTGTTGAGGCCCCAGATACCTGTGCCCTCATAAACCAGCCAGCCGATTGACCCAAACAGCACCATCAGCAACGACAGGGCAGCGCCCAGCGCGAGATACCATATGGGCGGAGTCTTGCGCTCAACGATACCGCTGATAGTCGCGGTGATGCTGGCAAATGTCTGGTTGCCGGTAAGCAGCGGTTTTTCGCTGTCCGGCAACCCCGATACGTCTTGTGCTGTAGAACTCACAAACCTTCCCAGTTTCGTTTATGTCAGGACACTGACGAGTCTAACCGTCCATCTCAGGATTCGGGTTTCTCAGTTTGGCCAGGTACGTACTGCGCGGCCGGACATTCAGTTCGCCCAGCAATGCGTAGTTACGGTCTTTCTCTTTCATTTTGGCGACCCGGCTATCTGGATCGTTGATATTGCCAAACTGGATAGCTTTCGCCGGGCAGGCCTGCTGACAGGCGGTCTGGAATTCGCCGTCGCGAACCGTCCGGTCCTCTTTTTTGGCCTCCTGCTTCGAGCGGTTGATCCGCTGGATGCAGAACGTACACTTCTCCATCACGCCGCGCGAGCGCACGGTGACATCGGGGTTCATGGCCATCTGGACCACTTCCGGCATGTCCTTGACATAATTGAAGAAGTTGAAGCGGCGCACTTTGTACGGGCAGTTGTTGGAGCAATAGCGCGTACCTATGCACCGGTTGTAGTTCATGGTGTTCAGGCCTTCCTTGTCATGAACCGTAGCCGCCACCGGACATACCTGCTCACACGGTGCGTTTTCGCACTGCTGGCAGGCGACCGGCTGGTGCAGCATCTGGGGCTCGTCGGCATCGCCTGCAAAATATCTATCGTTGCGAATCCAGGCCATCTCACGGCCCTTACCAACCTGTTCCTTGCCCACGACAGGAATATTGTTTTCACTCTGGCAGGCGATCACGCAGGCGTTGCAGCCATTGCACGTGTTGAGGTCGATTGTCATACCCCACTGGTAACCCCTGGAGTAGTCGTGATCGGGATAGATGGAGCGCAGCGGCGGGTGTTCCACCATCTCGCGCGCAAACATCGGTTCCTCGCGATACTCTTCGAGTGAGGCTTCACGGATGATCGGTCGGCCAGCCATGCGGTTGTGATCCTGAACGTTGGCAATGTCGTACGTACGCCCTGTCGTGGTCACGGTTGCGCCCGAGGCGAAGTACATGTTGCTGCTGGTTCGCAGGGCATAGGTATTGAAGCCGACGTCGTCGGCCACCCGGCCGCCAAACCTGCGGCCGTAACCCAGGGGCAGGCCAAGGACGAAATCGGCGTAGCCCGGGACGGTCCACACCGGTATCTCAAGCGCGTTGCCGGATACATCCAGCCGCACGATATCGCCGTTTCTCACGCCCAACTTCTCGGCTGTCGACGGATTCATGACTGCCACATTGTCCCAGGCCACTTTGGACACTGCGTCCGGCAGTTCCTGCAGCCAGGGATTGTTGGCGTAGCGCCCGTCGCCGAGATGCGACGGATAGAAATTGATTTCCAGGTTGGTCGCAGACAACGAACCGGTCGTGGCGCCGACCTTGGGCCAGGTCTTGTTGGGCTGAGGGCGGCGATCCGGCAGTGCTTTTGCCGCGCTCCCAACAAGGAGGCCGTCGTGCAGCACCCGGCGCCATGCTTTGTCAAATTTGCCGGTAGTGAGAATGCTTCTCCACGTGTCCCGTACGATATCGTGACCGCGCTGATCGCGCCCGGAACTCAGCAGGGCAAACATCTCAACATCGGCGTGACCGCCAAACAGCGGCTCGATCATCGGCTGGATCACACTCTTTGTGCCATCGATTGAAACGGCATCGCCCCAGGCTTCAAGAAAATGGGTGCGGGGAATATGCCATTCGGCAGCCTGCGAGGTTTCGTCGAAATACAAACTCAGGTGGGCCGTGTGGTCAATTTTCTTGAGAGCGGCGGCGAACTTCAGATCGACCGGCGCGTCATACACCGGATTGCCGCCCAGCATGATCAGCGTTCTAACGGCTCCGCTGTTCATGCGGTCGACAAGATTCGCCAACTCCGCAACACGTGTGTCGGTCGCATCGTGACCGAAGTACTGAACGGTGGTGCCCACGGCGCCGAGCGCATTGTTGATGAGCAGCACGATCTCGTGCACCCACTGCGGTTGCCGTCGACCGGCAACCACCAGGGCATTGTTGCCCGCTTTTATCAGATCAGCGGCCAGAGCCGTTATCCATCCGGTGTCGGGGATAGGAGACGAGACGGACGGCACAGTACCTATGGAAAGGCCGCGTTTGGCCAGTTCCCCGGCGAGTGCCACCGCGAACACACCAACATGACTTGCCGGCAGGCGAAGTCTGTGATCGGCCATGCCGCCAGTGAGGGTGAACGCCGGTTCGACTACGTAGAGCCGATTCATTTCGTCTTGGAGATCGTCCATGCGGCGGCCGTCGGAGAAACCCCGGGCCGCCGTGACGGCCTCACTCTCTGATTGCAGGAAGTCTGAATCGAGAGAGAGAATCACCGAGGCTCGTTCGTAGCGATATACCGCCGCCGCGCGATCATCCGTGACCGCCTTTATCGCAGCCCCGACGTTTTCATCGCCTACCGGTTCGTATGCCACCCACGTTGCCCTGGGGTAAGCTTTGAGAAAGTCTTGTTTCAGTCGACCGAGAGTGGGGGAAGAAAACGGCTCAGACAGGACAGCGAGTCCGTCGCCCTTGTCAGCGGCAAACTCCTCGGCGCGCTCACGCCAGAAGGTCACGAAATCGTCGTATGTCTTCTCAGCGCCCTTCTCCCGCGTCTTTTTGCTCCGGTCGGGATCATACAGGCCCAGAATCGATGCCTGCGTGAGGGCGTCGGTGGAACCCAGACTTGACGGGTGCGCTTCGTTGCCCTCGATTTTGATCGGGCGACCTTCACGCGTCTGCACGAGCAGTCCAATTGCGCCCGTACTCTGCGGCATGGTGGTGGCATAGTACTGCGGTACTCCCGGTACCACTTCCTCCGGCTGGTCGACATAGGGGACGATCTTGTCAACCGGCCGACGGCACCCGGCCAATCCTGCCAGGGCCATGGATGCGCCCATGAGGGTGAGGAAGCTGCGACGGCTCCACGGGTTTTCATCGTCCTCGTGACCGCGCTTGTACTCCTCTATGACGCTCTGACGGTATTCCGGCGTATCACCGAGTTCCTCGATAGTGCGCCAGTACTTCTTGCCGATCTTTTTGTTCATCTCGCTCATCGATGGCACCCCGAGCAATCTTTGGGCGGATCGATGTTTCTTTCCTCTATCATTCGTCGGGCGTACTCCGCTTGATTGTCAGGTGCGGTCCATTCCATATTGGTGATCTGGTCGAGCGGACGAATTGATTTTTCGGGATTTCTGTGGCAGTCCAGACACCAGGACATGCTCAGAGGCTGGGTCTGGCTGACAACTTCCATCTTGGCCACGTTGCCGTGGCAGTCGGCACAGCCGACGCCGGCGCGCAGGTGGGCGCTGTGGTCGAAGTAGGCGTAGTCCGGCAGCTTGTGAATCCGTACCCACTCGATAGGCTGCTTGTTGGCAAAGCTCTCTCGTACCAGCAGCAGTTTCTCGCTTTCCGGCAGAATGAGCGTATGGCAATTCATGCAGGTCTGGGTGGGTGGAATGTTCGCATGCGGCGATTCTTCCACAAAATTGTGACAGTACCGACAGTCCATACCCAGATCATCCGCATGTAATTTGTGGCTGTAGGGAACGGGCTGGGCCGGTCGATAGCCAACGTCGGTATACCACGGTGAACCGTAGTACCAGATGAATCCGACCACCACGGCGCCGATAACAACGGCTCCGAGGGCGGCATAGGTGGGCAGTTTATTGGTCCATTCAGGAAATATCTGAGCCAATCGATTTCCCCTTGTCTTCGACTACGTCCTATGCAGACAAAAAATCACCTAATGATAAACTTATCAAGTACCAAAGCTACAAACAATGCGAACAGATACCAAATTGAAAATTTGAAAAGCCCCCAAATAGCTTTCGGGTCCTTCGTTTTCCAGGAGACATGGGCCTTTTTTACAAAGGTCGCGCCGAGAGCTATCGATGTGACCAGATAGATCCAGCCAAACTCAACGTATACCAGGGCCAGACTGGCGGCGACCAGGGCCAACGTGTAATAAAACATCTGGCGCAATGTGGACTCATCACCGGCCGTATTGGGCATCATGGGCAGATTTGCTTTTTCGTAATCATCCTTGAAATGCAGAGCCAGCGCCCAGAAATGCGGCGGTGTCCAGAGGAATATAATGAGGAACAACAACCAGGGGGTAACTCCGGTCGTTCCCGTCGCGGCCGTCCAGGCACCCACCGGCGCCATGGCGCCCGCTATGCCGCCGATCACGATATTCTGAGATGTGCTGGGTTTCAGCCCCAGCGTATACACCAGGCTGTAAAACAGAATCACGCCCAGGGCTATGCCGGCGGTGAGCAGGTTGAAGAGCACGCCAAGGATGATGATGCCTGTCACACCGATCGCGAGGGAAAACACCAGGGCCTGCGTGGCCGATACCTGGCGGAGCGGCAACGGGCGACGGCCGCAGGTGCGGGCCATGCGGGCATCGATGTCACGCTCGAAAAACTGATTCAGGGCGTTGGCGCTGCCGCCGGAGAGGAACAGACCGACCAAAAAGGCCGCCAATCTCCAGGGCTCCTGCAGCAGGCTGCCCTCCAGGATGGCCGCGGTTGCGCCCGCCGCTACCACCAGCAGCATGATGGTGGGTTTTGTCAATTGCAGATATCGCAGGGGCAGACTGGTCACACTTCCTCGCCTTGTTCGATCCCCGCGGGTGCGAAAATCGGTTTTCCCTGGCTCGTCAAGGGTGCAAAGAGCCCGTACTTGTCTTCAGGTAGGTAAAACATACATACTACAATAGACAGGGTGTGTCAAATGTTCCGGCCTGTTCCATGGTGGGCAATATACCCCGCGGGATACGTCCGAGCCAGCGAAAAGAGATTGTTTCGGTCTACGTACCGGCTCTTGCGGCCGGGGCGGGGAACCGCCGAACCTTGCGGCCGTTGTCCGGACTTCTGGTGTGTCGCGGGGATTTCACTTGGCCTGACGCACTTATTTTTCGTATTTTCGTGGTTCTATGAGTAACGGCGCGCGATTCCGAGTTCTGATCGAGCAATGTCTTCTGGGCGATGAGACCGCCTGGAGCGAGGTTGTCGAACTGGTTACCCCGGTAATTCTGGGCGTGTGCCGGGGACGGCGGCTTTCCCGGGAGGCCAGTCTTGACATTTTCGGTCAGGTGTGCTTTCTGCTCCTGAAGAAACTCCCCACACTAAAGTCACCCGAGAAGTTGCTTGCCTTCGTGGCGACCACCACCCGCTGGGAGATTTATGCCATGATGCGTCGCACCCGGTTGCTGGACGATGTTCTCGGGAGCGACCTCCCGGACGGTTTTGTCGGACAGCAGGAACCGGGCCCCGACGAACTCGCTGAGCAATCCGAGACCGAAGAGGTACTGGTTCGGGCATTGCTCAAACTTCCCGAGAAAGAAGCAAAGCTGATTCGATATCTGTTTCTGGACGAAAACGAGCCGACTTATCAGGAAATATCCAGAAAACTGGGCATTCCTGTGGCCTCGATTGGGCCCACCCGGGCCCGGGGTCTGGCCAAGCTCAGGCGGCTTCTGAAGAAATATGGACACAACTTTTAGGTATTTTTGATGTCGGGTAAGAACGCATAGAGATGGTTCAGTTATGACCGGGAAAACTAACAAAATCGAAATGGTGATCGGACTGGCGATGGGTAGTCTCGCCGGTCATGAGATTGTTGTCGCCGAGCGACTTATCGCCAAGGAGCCGGAGCTGGCCGAGGTGTACGAACTCGCGCGACAATTATTGTCGGCAAAAGACGTGCGCCGCGAAGCAGAGGTCGGCCACGCGCTTAAGAACCTCTCCAGCCAGCTCTTTCGTGATTACATCAGAAACCTCAAAGGTGGTATCCCGACGGGAATAACTGTCTTTGACTCCAGGGACTTGCCGGTCCCCCGGGGGATCCGTCGCCCGACCGTCGATACGCGCGGCCTGCGGTACAAGCTCGGTGATCTTGATGTTGAGCTGGCGTTTTATCCAACTACAGTTGATTCATGCGAATTGATCGGGCAGGTGTCCGGGCTTGACGGCCCGGGACCGCTGACGGTGACTCTTGAGGGAGGATCCGAAGTTCACACCACCGAGACCGATCAGTTCCATTTGTTCAGGTTTCCCAGAATCCCGGTGACTGAATACAGGCTTATTTTGCAGCGCAACGACGCTGTGCTTGGTACCATTGAGATATCTTTATGATCAACCTTGCTGAGTTGCAGGCTCTGCGAACCCGCTCCGGGTTCGACGAGCTTGTCTCTGAACGGTTTGACGGTGATGTAGAAGCGTTCCTGGCCGATCTTGACGCCGGTATGCTTCTCCTTCTGCGTACGAACCTCAAACAGGCGGCTGAGTTTGCCCTTTCGGCCCAGCGGCTGCGCAAGTATTTGCCGGCCCGCTACCGACCCAGAATACTCTCCATCCAGGCCCGGGGGTATGCCTGGTCCGGTGATAATCGTCGCGCCCTGAAAACTTACCGGACAGCTCTGGCCCAGTTTCTGGAACACCGCGATCACTTTTCGGCGGCCCGACTGCGCAAGGGTCTGGTTGAAGTGTACATGTACCTGGGTCAGTACGACCAGGCCCTGGAGGCCGGTCGCCAGGCTCTCCGGTATTTCCGGCGGCGGGGCATGGAGTCGGATGTCGGCCAGGTGCTCACCAACATGGGCAACGTGTATCATCGAACCGATCGCAACCGTCAGGCTCTCACACAATACAACAAAGCGCGCAGGATATTTGAAAAGGCCGGGGGAGTCGCCCTGGCAATTGTTGATTTCAATCGGGCGAACATATACGCCAATCTGAACCAACTCCGTCAGGCTGAGCGGTTGTACCAGTCGGCTGCCGCGTACTATCGCGAGGCGGGATTGGAGCTGGCAGAGGCCCAGGCACGTTATTCCCTGGCATACTTGTTGTTTCTGGAAGACCGGTTCACGGAGTCGCTGGCGGCATTTGAGGAAGTCTACGAGACGTTCGATCGGCTCGGCGACAGAAAGACCGCCACCATCACCATGCTCGATATGGCCGAGATCAATGTTCGTCTGAATCAATACGGGTCGGCCATTCTGCTGGGAGAACTCGTTGCCCCTGAACTGCAGAAGTTGGGCATGCGCTACGAAGAAGGCAAGGCCCAGTATTTTGTGGGCGTGGCCAAGCTCGAGCTGGGAGATTACGACTCGGCCGCCGGTCATCTGGGCAAAGCGCAGAAGCTCTTTCGGCTCGAGAAAAACGACTTGTGGCTGGGCATGATTCAGTATGCCCGGGCTAGGGTATTTCGGTCTCGTCGTCAGTTCGCACAGGCCATCAGCGCCTCCACCGGGGCGCGTAGTCTGTTTCGCCGGAGTGGCGACGCTCGCCGGATGATAGACGCGGATCTCGAAAACCTGCATGCGCTGTACCAGACCGAGCATATTGATCTTGCGGTCGAGTTGCAGGACAACTTAAAGGGAGCGCGCCTGTCCAGCTATCAGAAGTACCGCCTCCATAGCATTCTGGGGGACCATTTCTACGAGCAGGAGGGGTACCGTCAGGCACTTCGCCACTACAAGGCCGCTGTGAGAGTGGTCGAGAAGATGATCTCCGGGCTGTACCAGGATGAGATTCGATTCTTTTTTGCGGTAGACAAGTACTCGAGTTATTCGCGAGTTGTGGAGTGTTTGCTTAAGCTGAACAAGGTTGACGAATCCTTTGTACAGAATCTCTCGGCTCTGGCGCTGATCAACCGGCGGCCGGTCTCTGAGGATCGTCTGAGATCCGAGGTGCCGCCGGAGTTGATTGAAAGGATTGATCGCCTCAGGGCAGAGCTGAACCGCATGTCGAGATCGCCGCGCGACGGTGAACGCGGCATGGTCGGAGAAAACAGCTATGTGTCGGCTGAACAGCAGCTCTGGCACAGCCAGCGGAAGGCCCGTGCCTACCTGTATCCGGTGGAATTGGCAGAAGACGCCGGTCCGGCGCAGGTAACCGACGAGGTTGCGAAGCATCTTGGGGACCGTACACTGGTCAATTATTATCTCAGTGATCGTCTGGCCGGGGCTTTTGTGTTTTCCGAGGGTCAAACGGATTTTGTTGAGTTCCCGGCGTCGCCGTCGGAAATCCAGGGTATCATCCGCAAACTGCAGTTTGTCACGGAGCGATCGGTTTCACGTCCGGGCGCGGTGGGGCACAATCCTGAGATTTTGCGCCACTACCTGACCTGGCTGCATGATTGCATCTTTGAGCCGATTCGTCCGAAGCTCACGTCATCCGATCTCATTTTTATCGTTCACAGTGATTTCGCGCAGATTCCTTTTGTGGCTCTGGCTCCAGCCGGCGGATGCCCCCTGAAAGACGAGTTTAAAGTATCGTTTATCGTGAACCCGCAGGATATTGCGGCCTCTGCGTCGGAAAACGTCCGGTTCGCGGCCTGTTCAAATGCGGTGTTTTCGGTTCCATCGGATTCTCTTCCCGATGTCGAGGTTGAAGGGCGGGAGGTCAAAAAGATCTTTGGTCGGTCGCGGCTATACCTTGGGGACGGCGCTACCTGCTCGGCCCTGGCGACGGAACTGGAGCGTTGCACCGGCTTTGTGCACATAGCGGCTCACGCTTCCCGGGCGGCAGAGAACCCGCTTTTTTCGCGAATTCACCTCAAGGATGGTCCGTTTTTCCCCTTTGATCTGTTCAAAACCGGCGTAAATGCCCGGCTGGTCGCGCTATCTGGTTGTCAAACGGCGGCTCCCGGGTTATATTATGGAAACTCCTTTAGTCTCGCCAAGGCCTTTTGTCAGGCCGGGAGTCGTTACGTTCTGGCCTCGTTATGGCCGATAGCAGACAATGTCACGATGTACTTCATGCGCGACTTCTACGCGAGACTAAGAAAAAACAGCGATGTAACCGACGCTTACCTATGGGCTCTCAACCGGCTGCAGGAGCGAACTGACAACCCCGCCCACTGGGGGGCTTTCGTCCTGCTGGGTATCTGACAGAAGAGAACGGTGATAGTATGACTCGTACACACAACTCCGGAAAACTCCTCCTCCTGCTTGTCCTCTGCTCTCTGCTTTTTAGCGCAACGGGCGCATATGCGACCGAACTGTGCCGGCCCGACCAGATTGTGGTCGAGTTGGAGCCGGGAGTGGCAATCGCGCCTATTGCCCAGGAGCTCAAACTCCAGGTGCTGGACAGCATTGATGATGATCTCACCTATCTCGTGTCCTTTAGCAAGGCACGCGATCTCAACAAGGTGTTGGATAGTCTCTCCCTGCTTGAAGGGGTCAAGGTTGCCTACGGCAATCGTCTGATGACGATTCCCGAGGTGTTTCAGGTGAGTCAGGGATTTCCGGATCAGGCGATGCCCACGTTTATTCGGGGTGTTTCACCCGAATCCTTCTACGATCAGACCGGCGTTTATGCGACCGGTATAGAAGAGGCCCAGCAGCTTGCTACCGGCAACGGCGTAGTGGTGGCTGTGATTGACAATGGCATTGATATCAACCAGCCGTTGGTGAAGGCTTCCACGGTGTTACGAGGCAAGGACTTTGTGGACTACGACGCCAATCCCGATGAAGAGCCAGGTACCTATTTGGGCCACGGGACTTTTGTGTCGGTACTGATTCTGTTGACTGCTCCTGAGTGTACGCTGGTCCCGGTTCGGGCATTCAACGGCGAGGGGATAGGCTCCCAGTTTGATATCGCTAAAGCTATCAACTGGGCGGTAGCTCAGAGGGTTGATGTAATCAATATGAGTTTTGGCTCCGAGGGCCTGGATCTGGTTCTGGAGCGGGCGATAGATAAAGCTCGTCGCAAGGAAATCGTCCTGGTGGCATCGACCGGCAATGAGGGCACCGATCTGCCTCTGTACCCGGCGGCCAGTGAGGGCGTTATTGCGGTGGGCGCAATCGATCCTCAGGAGTTGGTCGCTGACTTCAGCAGTTGGGGCCCCCATGTTGACCTGTGCGCCCCGGGCGTGAATGTGTACAGCGGTCTGGCCGGTGAGTTTGAGTGGGGCACCTGGAGCGGGACATCGTTTGCCGCCCCGTTCATCAGTGGTACGGCTGCTCTGGTGCTGGATGCTACCAGCCCGGGAGCCTCCCGCGAGATGGCGGCCCATCTGCGGGCCAGCGCCCGCACCGACCTGCTGTGGGGCAAGCCCGAGGTACCGGATCTTCACTACGGCTATGGAGTGCTTGACGCCCACCGGGCGGTGTCATCCGTCATCAAGGGCGATCTGAACCTGGATAATGTGGTGGATCCTCTGGATATCCAG
>JAHIVM010000463.1 GCA_018816665.1 Candidatus Zixiibacteriota bacterium | reverse complement strand
TAGTTCACTTCAACCATTTTGAATTCATCCAATCCGAACGTGTTTTCGGGGTTTTTGAAAATGACAGACATCGAGAAGTGATCGTTGTCGACAAAACCCAGCACCCAGTCATACTTCTGGGTGAACCCGAACATGGGGTCATAGTCTTCGCCCGACAAGGTGATTCCCCGTTTGTCGTCATGCATGGGGCCGGCTCCGTTTACGAAGTAGGTACCCCAGGTGTCGTATCCGGCGACCGTAAACATGCTGCTCCGTCGATCGAAACCAAAAATCTGCAGGGTCTCGATAAGCATGTCTCCTTCACCACTGGTACTGGTACACTGCAGGAATCGGCCGCCGAGGATCATCTCGTGATGAGCGGTACCGGAGGCGACCATCGGTTCGACACCGGGCTGCATCCAGAGTTTCACCACGATGTTCCAGTCCCCGGCCATCTTCTCCAGCGTCGCGTGTTCCGGACCGGGAACGGCCATTTCCATGGCTTTGGCCATCATTTCCGCTTTGGTGGCGCTGTCGGGTGAGTCCTGAGCCGGCACTGCCGCGGCGAGTGCCATGGCCAGGATCACGGCCAGAACGCCGTACCGTGTTTTGTTAATCAACACCTGGTTCTCCTTGTTCCCATAAGTCGTTGCCTGTACAGCCCCGCCCGTCACGTGAACATCTGAATATCCGGCCTGTCGCTCCGGGTGTCAAATCACAAATGGAGTGTGTCAGTCCTGCTATGCATCCCCATGCCGGTACGAAAGGCAGCAGGCCGCCCCGTGGCAAAACGGGCGCGGCCTGCATTGTATCTGCATTACTGCGACGATTCCGTTTACCTGGTGGCCGCCGTGTAGAGCTCGTTGACCTTTTCCCAGTTGATGACGTTGAAAAACGCACCAACGTAGTCCGGGCGACGGTTCTGGTATTTGAGATAGTACGCATGCTCCCAGACATCCAGGGTCAGGATGGGCGTTTTGCCCTCGGAGAGCGGGGTGTCCTGGTTCGGAGTCGACATGATTTCCAGTTCGCCGTTGTTGACGACCAGCCAGCCCCAGCCGGAACCGAAACGTCCGACAGACGCCTTCGAGAACAGATCTTTGAACTGATCAAAACCGCCAAATTTGGCCTTGATGGCATCTGCAGCCGGACCGGCAAAGGCCACATCCTTCTTCAGAAGCTGCCAGAACAGCGCGTGATTGACGAAGCCACCGCCGTTGTTGCGAACGGCCGCGCGAATGTTCTCCGGAACCACGTTGAGGTCGGCAAACAACTTGTCGAGCGGCATGGCCGCAAGATTTGCCTGACCCTCAAGGGCGGCATTGAAATTATTGGTGTATGCCTGATGATGCTTGCTGTGATGGATTTCCATCGTTTTGGCATCGATGAACGGTTCCAGGGCATCGTATGCGTATCCGAGTTCGGGTAATGTGTGAGCCATAATATTCTCCCTCCAGTCTATTCCTGAATAGCTTTGAGCAATTGTTCGGTATTGAGTGCCTTCGCCGGACTGTCCATCACCTGCCGGTACGCGATTTTGCCATCGGCATCAACAACAATGTAGGCCCGGTTGGCAAATTCCTCGGGGCGCAACACGTCATCGCCGGCTGCAGCCAACTCGATTTCCTTTCCGAACGGTGTCGTTCTTTCAAGACTACAATAGCCGGCGACGCAAAAAGTTCCCCGGAAGGTCACACGGGCCGGCGAGTCTGTCATCAAGCAGCCGGGCTACCCCGGCCATTGCTCGCAACCATCCGGTAACTGGCGGAATACTAACAGGATACGTCCACAATCCAGGACTGCCTTTGGTTTTGAGGCGGCAATATGAACCGAAGATTGATTTGAGGCGGCCTACCTGATTGCGTATATTCCCGCCATGACAATCCCGGCAATCAGGGTGGCATCGTACTGCTCCTCCCCTTCCTGGGGCGGTCTGGAAATGAATGTCGTCCGTTTTCTGCACTGGAACAATGAGAACGGCTTGCCGGCTGTGTTTTACGGCCGCCCCGAATCGCAGATGTTCCGTGAAGCCGGTCGGTTGGGGATTCTCGTGCGACCGCTGAACTCCACTCTGAAAACGGGCGACCTGGTCAATGCCTTTCGCCTGTCCCGTATGCTGCGTGCCGACGGCATCAATCGTCTGGTGGTGCATCAGAGCCAGGACCTGTTTGTAGGAGCAGTGGCGCGCCGGCTTTCTTCCGGAGGGCTCCGCTTCATCTATTCCCAGCACATGCATATCGGCCGCGACAAAAAGGACTGGTTCCATCGCTGGCTGTACGGACAGGTGGATGCGGTCGCTACGCCGGTACAATGGCTGGCGGATCGCGTTATGGAGAAAACGTCCATTCCCCGGGACCGCATTCATGTCGTCCCCCGCGGCATAGAGATGGACCGTTTCACGCTCGCCCAACCTGATCGCGCGGCTGCGAGGGAACGGCTTCGTCTGCCGAAAGATAAACTGGTTCTGGGAGTGGTCGGCCGTCTCGATCCCAAAAAATGCCAGGACACGGTAGTCCGGGCGCTGAAAATCGTCCACGACGCCGGACACGAGGCCCACCTGTTGTTAATGGGTAACCAGACATTTTCTGAGGGCGACGAATATGTGATGCGCGTGCAAGCCCTGATCAGGGAACTGGCGATGGGTGAGTTCGTTCATCTGCGTCCGCATCAGGACGATGTCGAATGGGCCTACGCGGCACTGGACATTTTTGTGCTGGCCTCCAAATCCGAGGCTTACGGCATGGTGACCATTGAGGCGATGTCATCGGGACTGCCGGTGATTGGAACGGCCGATGGCGGGACGCTTAGCCTGATCACCCCGGGGGAAACCGGGCTGCTGGTGCCTCCGCAGGATGAGCGGAAGCTGGCCGACGCGATTCTGGCGCTGGTACGTGACAAAGACCTGGCCGCCCGCCTGGGGCGCAGGGCGCGCCGGGAAGCATTGGAGCGGTTTCCGCACACGCGTCAGGTGGAGGCCTGGAAACGGCTGCTTATCGGGCTGTAGCGTAGTTGCGGCCCAATGTCGCTGTCGGCGGATGACATGAGCGGCAGACTAACATTGGCCTGAGTGTATTCCCCGACAACACTATCGAACCAGAGCTTGCCACCGTGGTCGGCGACCACTGCCAGGCAAACCGCCAGTCCCAGTCCCACGCCCTGACCTTCGGGTTTGGTAGTATAGAAGGGATCGCAGGCTCGGAGTTGCACGTCTTCGGTCATGCCGATGCCGCTGTCGCGAATGGTCATCGACAGCCATTCGCGGCCGTCGTGTGTGATCGTCGCGAGTCCGATGCGAATGGCTTTGTCATCATGGCGGGAGCCGTACTTGCGATTGAGCGCCCAGCGGGCGTTGCTCAACAGGTTAACGACGACGTGTTCCAGTTCGCGACCGGCGGCCTTGACGTAGGGCAGGTTTTCGGCGCAGTCCAGCTCGAGACGGATACCGTCCTTCCGCATCTGGCAACCCACCAACTGGAGAGCGTGATCTACCACATCGCTCAATTGCAGGACGCTGATATCCTCGTCCCCCTGGTGGGCAAAGGCCATGAGCGTGCTCACAATACGCGCGATTCGCTCCGCCTCCGATGTGACCTGACCCAGCAGTTCCAGAACTGAGGACTGACCGGCGCATTGATCGGCAGCAAACTGAGCGTAGTTCAATATCCCCGTAATCGGATTGTTGAT
>JAHIVM010000462.1 GCA_018816665.1 Candidatus Zixiibacteriota bacterium | reverse complement strand
TTCAACAATCGACGGTTGCTGGAGCCGATCGGAAATGTTCCCCCGGCAGAGTTTGAAGAGGTATATTATCGATGTCAGAAAGCGCAGGTCCACGTGGCCTGACTCAACTAAAATACTCTCCGGTATAACCGGGGCGGTTCAGTCTTCATGTCCCACCACTATGAAATGTACCGGCTCCGTCCGGTCATTGCGCCGCATGCCCCGGATCCCGGTGTCTACTGGGCGAAAAACGTCGGCAGCAACTGGACGCTATTGTATCCCGATGGGGAGGAACACAGTTTCATGACGGTGAGTGATCGGTAGGAGAGGTGGGGCACACATGAGGCCCTCTGAGTTTCATGGATCCTGAGTTTCTTCATCCCACGTTTAACGTGGGGTACCGATACGCGGCGAGTTGGTGTTCGGGGAGATGCACATTAAGAGACTGGGTATTGGAGTGCAGATGTCATAGTGGATTTTGTTGACCAAAATGTGTCGCAAATGGATTCCCCGAGCGATTATATGCTCAGGTTTTGTTGACATGGTGCATCCAGTGTCACATACTGGCAGCAGTCCAATGAGCACACCCCGCATTCATGGGGATGGATTACAATACAGATTGATGATCGACTGACACACGCGGCTATTTGTGTGTACGGACCGATCGACTGAACCTGTCGGCAACAGGTTGCGACGGTTTGAGGTGAGGTCTGTTCGGCGGGGGTGAGGATTGTCCGCCGAGGTCGACACCAGGGAGGGAGGTGAGAACTTGTCACGGGGGCTGGTCTGCCCGGTTGGTGTGCCTGACGGTCAGGACATCTGATAGCCTGCGCAGAACAACGTGCCCAATGACACCCCAACAATTGATGATGAATCTACGGACTGGTCACCCGCAGTCAGCAGCTACATGCCGGTTGGCGTACGATTGCCGACGGCTCGCTGCGGGGCGGACAAACCTCTCGTTCTGTGTGGACGAACGCGGTACACAGACAGCAGAGCGAAAGGCGACGGTCAATCGAAACACCAAGTGAAGAACAGGTGAGGACAACCGATGATGAAGAGAATGATTCTTGGATTGGTGCTGATACTGACGGCAGTGTCGGCAGTCTGGGCGGACGACCCGGACTTTCAGGCATTCGAGTATGAAGGTGATGTATACCTGTACTGGTTCATTGATACCTACTTTGATACCGACAAGGAGTTAAACGAATACACAGTTCAATACCGTTTGGTCGATGCCGTCGATTGGACAACGGAGGTTGTCGGGTTCGCCGGCGAGTACGTTGTGTCAGGGTTGGCGATTGGTCAAACATATGAGTTTCAACTGCTGAGTCTCGCACCGGATGGTTTTGAGACCAAGTACGCCTGCGCCAATCCGGTGACAATTGGCAGTGCTGTGTCATCGACAGGAGACTCAAAAAGCACAGGTCGGGCCGGACTGCAAACCGGTGATTTCGACGTGGAGATTCTGAAGTTTCAGAATATTCCATATTCCGGCGGCCGGTTTAATTTTCTTGACGTAGGTGTGGACAGCGCGGGGCAGAGCTGGCCCTTTCTGGACTCATCGCACTTTGAGGTCTACGAGGACGGCGTTTTGCAGACTGAGAACTTTGCGGTCGTGCCGCCGGATACCCAGTGCGTTCGTCCGGCAGACATTGTGTTCCTGATTGACAACAGCGGCAGCATGGGGGGCGAGATAGCAGCCGTTCGCAACAACGCCATAGCCTTCGGCGACAGCCTGGCAGCTCTCGGTATTGATTACCGTTTTGGTGCCGTTCGTTTCGGACAGAGCGCCTCGTCCGGCAGTCCATTGTTTTTCGGTCCGCTGACGGACGATGTCAACGTGTTTCGCGCCTGGATAGCTACCATGTATGCGTCCGGCGGCATTGAACCCGGGCTTCAGGCTATCATCAACGCGACGAGCTACTTTGGCTTCCGTCCCGGCTCCAGCCGGCACTTCGTTCTTATCACCGACGAGGACAGTGATGGTGGCTCTCTGGCGAGTGCGATTTCACTCTGCAACACGAACAATATCACGGTCCATGTGAGAGCGGATTGCGGCTACGCGTCGTCCCAGATCCACTACTGCGGTCCGAATGCGATCGCCCGGCAAACGGGCGGTACCGTCTCCAGTGTAACCGCACCCTTCTGGGATATACTGGACGATCTCGAAGAGGGAATCTGCGGAAACTACGTTGTCAGATATACACCGGTCAACGATACCTGTGACGGTATGGAACGCGAGGTGGTCGTCTATGCCGCCAGCGGAGCCCATAGTGACTACGATACGACCTATTACACGCCGTGCATGGCACCGGTGATTACAGTGACTCCCGACACCCGGGCGCTGGAACTGGCCGGCCAGTTGGCCGATGTTCCTCTTACCATACAGGCCTGGGTGGTGGACAATGTCTCGCCTCTTGTCAGTTCCGTGACGTTGCACTATCGGACCACCGGAGGCACCGGTTACACCGCTGTGCCGATGACGAATCTGCATGACTCGCTGTGGTCCTACGTGGTCCCCGGTTCGGGAGTACAACCGCACGGACTCGACTACTATATCACGGCAACTGATACGGAGAGCACGGCCTCGGCTCCCAAAGTCGATCCCGACATATCGCCGTACCAGATAGCAGTGCTGCCGAACGAACCGCCCGTGATTGTACACGATACGCTGGGACCGACGCAGCCGCTCAATGTCGATCTCCCGGTTGACGCCGTAGTGACCGATACCACGCTAATGCTTGTGCGGGTAGAACTGTACTTCCGTCGCTTTGGCGATTTGCTCTTTACGATGCAGCCCATGACGGATCTGGGCGGCAACGCGTTTGCCGGAACGATACCGGATGTTATCAATGTGTTGGGTGGGTGCGAGTACTACATCCTCGCCGAGGATGATTTCGGACTCGTGGCTCATCATGGCGATGCCGACTTCCCCCACCAGATCAATGTAGGCACGCGACCCTTCGGCACCGTTTTTGGTGTTGTGACCTCGGGCGGCAGGACGCTGCACGGAGTGGAAATGCGGTTGTTTGATGACACCGATCATTTGGTTACGACCACCAGTACCGATGCTGTCGGCTACTACATCTTCGAAGACGTACCGAATGCCGACTACACGGTGGAGTGTACCATTCCGCTCGGATTCGCTCCCGTCGGCGATCCCATGGTTGCCGTGACCGTTATGGGCAACGACAACGAGGTGAATTTCGAACTCTCCGAGGCCTTGCTGTCAAAATTTCGGCACAAATGGTGGTGGTTGACCCGCTTCTCCGAGCTGTGCGACGATATCAGCTTCAGCCAGTATTTCACACGGCAGGATGTAAACGACTGGTGTACGCTGGTGTTCAAGCACTTCTATGATCGGGCCGACAGCTATGCGCTCGCGGTTGAGAACGCAACCTATATGGATGACCCTCCGCAGCCGATGACTATGGATCATATCTGCTGGCTCTATTTTGAGGCACCGGAACCGGATACTCGCGAGGGACGCTATCAGCAGTACTATGAGAAGTACTTGTTGCCGCTTCTGCTCAACTTCGCGTCGAATCGCATGAGCCAGATGCAGGTGGTGTCGACCGATGGTGCTACTGTCAGTCAGGCAATTACCTACTTTTCGTCGATATACAAGTCCGGGAGTTTCGACGATGCCAGAGTGGCGTACTATGGTATCCGCGACATCCATCTGGGTATCATGATCGCGGCCGGGGTCATCCCGCCTGATATTCCGAATATCATGTACCGTCCCGAAGGCGACAGTGAATTGCTGCCCACGCAGTTTGCCCTGGATCAGAACTACCCGAATCCGTTCAATCCATCGACAGACATCAGTTTCACGCTGCCGATTGCGGTTAACGTGCGCCTGGAGATCATCAATGTTGCCGGTCAGGTGGTTACTACTCTCGTTGGCGGAGAGGAGTATCCGGCCGGTCATCACACGGTTTCCTGGAATGGCAGTGGTGTTGCCACAGGTGTGTACTTATATCGCCTGGAGGCAGGAGACTTCACGGATACGAAGAAGATGATCCTGCTCAAGTAGAGGGGATGATTAGATCGGTAAACCGGCTGCTTGCAGTTGGTCTACTTCAGGCCTGCCGGTGGTTGTGTGCTCCCACCGGCGGGCCTTACTTTTGGGGGCAGCTTTGGTCTGGAGTGAAGGCGGTCACCCGCAGGAGCCTATTTGTCCCACGTCTAAAGACGTGGGGTACTGGTAGGGAAAACCCCCTCAAACAAGTTTGAGGGGGCCACCCGACGGAGTCGTGTTATCCCACGTCTGAAGACATGGAGTACCGGCTCATTCCCACGTCTGAAGACGTGGAGTACCCGGAATGCTTCACTCTGTGCTCTGTTGCCCCGGTTTGAATGTCAACCCCAGTTGGTCAAGCAGGAACGCGTAGACGTCGGCCTGGGTAGCGATACTCTCACTCAAAGACGTTCCCTGGCCGTGACCGCTCGATGAACTCGTGCGGAGGAGTATCGGATACCCCGATGATGTCGCCGCCTGCAGCCGTGCGGTCATCTTGCGCGACTGGTTAGGGTTCACGCGGCCGTCGTGCTCGCCGGTGGTGAACATAACCGCCGGATACGCGGTGCCGTCGACCACCCGATGATACGGCGAGTAGGCGTACAGCGCCGCGAACTGATCCGGGTCGTTTACGGTCCCGAACTCGGTGACATTAAACTCACCGTTGGGATCAAGTTCTACGCGCAGCATGTCATAGATGCCGGCTCGCGATGACACCGCGCGGAACAGCTCCGGACGTTGGGTCAGGGCCGCACCCATCAGCAGACCGCCGTTGCTGCCACCCTCGATAGCCAGCTTCGACGGGTTCGTGTAGCCCTCGTCGATCAGGTATTCCGCACAGGCAATGAAATCGTCGAAAACGTTTTGCTTTCGGGTCAGGTTACCCATACGATGCCAGCCTTCGCCGAATTCGCCGCCACCGCGGATATTTGCCACGACGTAGACGCCGCCCTGATCAAACCACAATCGACGCGACGCTCTGCACGACGGTGACTGGCTGATGCCGTACCCGCCATAGCCGTAGAGAATGGTCGGATTGGTGCCGTCGAGCTCAATGCCCCTGGGTTTCATGATATTGATCGGGATCAGGGTTCCGTCTTTGGACGTTGCCGCCTCGCGGACGACTTCAATATCGGCGAACTCCACCGGAATGGTCTCGTACAGTTGGGTGCGCTCGTATTCGGGGCCGTACGGGGAATAACGATACCAGGCGGTCGGGCGGAGGTACGTTCCGAACTGCAGCAGGATATCATCGTCGCCGGTGGGCAACAGGCTCCAGACTGACGACATGGGCGGGAAAGGCATGGCCTCCTGCGCCTCACCCTTGTGGTTGAAAATTCGTACCCGTCGCGGTCCTCCGATCATGTCTATGACGTATAGCAGGCGACGGGTGGGCAGGAAGGATTTAATCGTGGCATCGGATTCCGGGACAATCAATCTCGCCGTCGCCAGACTCGTTTTCCCCGGCGCCAGGCGCAGGATGCGGCCGCGCATGGTATTGGCATAGGAAACCATCCACAGGGAATTGTCCGGGGCGAACACGACGCTGGGGATGCCGTCGCGATGGTGCGTGACCTGTTTCCATTCGCCGGACGGCAAACGCAGGTAATGGGCGAACTCTCCGCCGTCGCCGTTGGCCACAGCGGCAAGGAACAGCGAACCGTCGTCGGAGGCCTCAAGCTCGATCTCGGCGATACGCGGGAAATCCTTGCCGAGGATATACGTATCCTCTGAATTCGGCGTGCCCAGCTTGTGAAAATATATCTGCTGGTAGAAATCAAGGTCTTCCTCGGGACGTTCACCCTCGTGCGGGTAGCGAGCGTAGAAAAAGCCGGAGTTGTCCGGCAACCAAGCGACATCACCACCGGCGGTGGGACCGTTTGTCCGCGTCACGACATCGTCGAGTGCCGTACCGTCATCGGTGCGATAAATGTGCAGATCCCCGCGCTCGGACCCGTGGTGTGAGAGGCAGACCGCGACCAGTTTGCCGTCGTGCGAGGGCACATAAAAGTCCATCGCGATAGAACCATCGTCCGCCAGCTTGTTCAAATCGACAATTACATTTTCCTGCTCGGGGAAGTTGGCCGAGGGCATGACTACCAGCAGGGGCTGATCCAGGGGCGGCTGTTTCTTTTTGGCGAACAAACGACCGCCGGCGGGCTTCAGTCCTGAATAGTCGATAGTGGCTCCGCCCTCGATCTCTTCCAGGCGACGTTGAATTGCCGGTAGATCCGGGAGATTATCCAGATAGTGCCGCGTCAGGGCATTCTGGGCGTTGCTCCACTCTTTGACTTTGGGATCATCCCACTCTTCGAGCCAGCGATAGCTTTCGCTGACGGTAACTCCGTGGAAGGTGTCGGATACCGAGATCATTGGCGTCTCCGGTGGTACGGGCGTCTCGCTTTGGGTGCCGCAGGCACTCAGGAGGGCCGTTGTCAATACTGCCAGTAATACGATTACACTGTGCGAATGCTGGTTCCGGGCGGCTTGCATACGTCTTACCCCTTATAGATAAAAAGGCCTTGTATGCAATGTAGGTTTTGGCCCTGAGGGAAGCAAGATGAAAGCTGGGGCAGGTGATCGGTCTGCCGGCAGGATCGACGGGCGGTCCTGTGTGCTCCACAGGTCCGCCCGGAAATGCATCAGACTATGGCTTGGTCGACGGGGAGGTCTGCTGACGGGTTTTACAGGTGTTGATTCCCAGCAATTTGTACGGCAGGCATATGCCCACGACACCGGTGTAGAGGGGCATGATGCCGATCAGTCCCCACCACGACTGCGGACCCCAGAAAATCAATGAAAGCAGAAGCAGTCCGAGGATTATGCGCACGGTGCGATCGAATGAGCCCACGTTTCTGGTCATGTCAAAATCCCTTTATTGGTTGTTGCTCTGTGAGCTACAACACCTGGCGAGGCAAAGAAGTTCTGTGGGGGACTCCCGGTGACGGGATTTGTCGACCGGAAGTGGTCCGGATAAGGGCGCAGTTTTTCAGGAGTGCTGTCAGGTGGGGGTGTGCGTACCTTAACATAGGTCACGGTGTACCGGAACATAGGTAACAGTTTATTGGGAGAGGGCACCTGTAGCCAGGGGAGATATCAGAGTCAGCGACTCAATGCCCTGCCAGCTTAGTGGTGGGATTGGGCTGTGATGATTCTGAATGCAGAAGAGTGCGGTCGGGTGAGGGCACCCAACCGCACTCGGACTATGGACGGTCTATTTGGACGTCAGGTCTTTCGGGGGGGTGCGCACCGTGCGCTTGACCGGGACTGTAAAACGTGAATTCTGTTCGTCGTTAAGTTCAAACGTAAACGACTTTTCAAACGAATCCCCAAGAGCGTCGGGCAGAACTTTCAACGTGCCGCTGACCGAACCTCCGGCGGGGATTTCCGACGGCAACTCAATATCAAAAAACGTATCCGCGTGCGAGATCAGTTTCACGGCCAGGGGAGTCTCGGCGACATTGATGAGCGTGAAAGTCATTTCATCCCGTACCGCCTCGCCGAACTGGGAGACATCGAGCTTGTACGGTTTTACGATAACGGGATAGGTGGAATCCGGTCGCGTCACCACATTTGACGTAATATGAACGTTTTTGTGCGGCGAACCTTCGTTGGTTTCTATGCGCGGGCTTTTGGTAACCCGGTTGGAGTACCGCTTGGTGCTGAAGATGATTTCCAGATTGGTCGTTTCGCCGGGGGCAAGCTCGGCTTTCTCAAGCGGGGCTTGGGTGCAGCCGCAGCCGGGGATCACTTTGGTGATCAGCAGGCTGTCGTCGCCGGCCGAGGTCAGCCGGAATACGTGAGAG